>CAXEIX010000001.1:0-30790 GCA_963996605.1 uncultured Candidatus Poseidoniales archaeon
AGAGATTGATTCCGCCTGTGAGCTCATAGACTTCTGGAGGTTCAACTGCCACTACGCCCGGGGCTTCCATGACGACCTGCAGCCGCTGGTCTCCCCCCCTGGCGTCGAGAACTCAACGGAGATCCGTCCGCTGGAGGGCTTCGTACTCTCAATCACCCCATTCAACTTCACAAGCATAGCGGCCAACCTACCGAGCGCACCCGCTATCGTGGGTTGCACCTCCGTTTGGAAGCCGAGCAGGAACTCGTACCACTCCAACTACGTCCTGATGCAGCTGATGATGGCCGCGGGCCTGCCTCCGGGGGTGATCAACTTCCTCCCGGGATCGGGAGCGGAGATCACCGAGTCAGCCCTGTCCAACCCCGACTTCGCAGGGCTCCACTTCACCGGCTCCACCTCGACCTTCCAGGGGCTGTGGCAGGAGATATCCAAGGCCCTGCCGGGCCTCAGGTCCTACCCGAGGATAGTCGGCGAGACCGGGGGCAAGGACTTCGTCGTGGCCCACCCTGACTGCGACCACCGAGGCCTTCTCGTCGCCCTACTAAGGGGCTCATTCGAGTACCAGGGGCAGAAGTGCAGCGCTTCCAGCAGGGCGTACGTCCCCTCTTCCGTCTGGGACTCCATCGGGGACGAACTGTGCTCAGAGGTGGGCAAAATAGGGATGGGGGATGCACGGGACTTCTCCAACTTCATGACGGCTGTCATCGACCAGAGGGCATTCGACAAGATATCCGGGTACATCGAGCGAGCCAAGAGCGACGAGTCCTGCGAGGTGGTCGCAGGGGGCGGCTCCGACGACTCCACGGGTTGGTTCATCGAGCCGACGATAATCGTATCCAGGGACCCTGTCTCCGAGACGATGTGCGAGGAGATCTTCGGCCCCGTGCTCACTGTGCACGTGTACGAAGACGACGACTTCGAGGGAGCGCTTGAGATGTGCGACAAAGGCTCCCCATACGCCCTCACCGGCTCAATCTTCGCGAACAACGAGGATGACGTTCAGAGGGCCTTCGAAGCCCTCCGATTCGCGGCAGGGAACTTCTACATCAACGACAAGCCGACTGGGGCGGTCGTGGCCCAGCAGCCATTCGGGGGCGCTAGGGCCAGCGGCACCAACGACAAGGCAGGCGGACCCCTGAACCTCCTCCGATGGGTCAGCCCGAGATCGGTCAAGCGCACCATAGAGATACCACAGGAATGGGACTACCCATTCATGCAGCCAGAGTGACGCACGACAGATTCAACTATCCTCCCCCGCTGCCACTGACACTGGGGAGCGAGAGCTGAGAGGTCGCCCAGAGCGACGACCCAAGAACCTGATCTGGGTAATTCCAGCGGAGGGAGAGAAATGGAAACGAACACCGCATACGTACTGACCGCCTGCATACTAGCCGCCTTTGGATACATAGGGATCCAAGCCTCCAACGGGGAAACCGACGACGACTCCTACCTGTCGTCCAGGGGGACCCAGGGCTGGCTTGGCATCGGCCTGAGCCTATTCGCCTCCGGGATGGGGGTCTGGGTCCTCCTCGGCCCCTCGGAGGTGGCATACTACGGCGGGTTCTGGGACGTCATGGGATACGCGGTATCGTCCATGACCCCATTCCTGCTGCTCGCCTACATCGGCCCCATGATCAGGGACAGCATACCCGACGGCATCACCCTGGCGGACTACGCGAAGCAGCGCCTCGGCAGGAGGATGCAGATCTACGTCGGCGCCATCTCCATACTCTACATGTTCACGTTCCTCTTCGCGGAGTTCACTGCGATAGGCAAGGTGATGGAGCACCTCTCCGGGATGGACCCGCTAGCCCCGATGCTCATGGTCGGGGCCGTCACGGCCGCCTACACGGCCTACGGCGGGCTCCCCGCGTCCCTGGCGACCGACCGGGTCCAGGCGCTGGTCATCTCGGTCCTGGTCACCCTCGTCCTCCTCGTCCTTCTGGGCGGCGACCCCGGGCAGATGCTCGAAGACGCCAGGGCGTACAACACGGACGACGACTGGTCCCTGCTGGGGAGCATGAGCTACATGGGGTCGTTCGAGTCGGGCCTTGCCCTGGTCATCGCGATCACCGCAGCAGAGATGTTCTCCCAGGGCAACTGGCAGCGTGTCTACGCCTCCAAGGACGACGACTCCCTGAGGAAGGGCGCCCTTCTGGCAGCGGCGATGGTCTTCCCGCTGGTATTCGCGATGGGATTCCTCGGGACCGTAGCAGCGGGCCAGGGAGGGGTTGCAGACCCATCGATCGCCTTCTTCTACGTCCTGGGGGAGGCCGGCTTCCTCGTCGCCTCGGTGCTGATCGTCCTCGTGGTCTCCCTAGTCTGCTCTAGCGCTGACACCCTGCAGAACGCCATCGTGGCCTCCTACTCGAGGGACATCTCCGATGGCGGCATGGACCTGAGGTCGTCCAGGCTGGCCACCGTGGCGATGATCCCGCTGGCGATATACCTGGCATCCGGGCCCACCATAAACGGTTTCGAGTTCAACGCATGGAGCGTGTTCGGGATCTTCCTATTCGCCGACATGCTCGCGGCCGCGACGGTGTCCCCAGTCCTCCTGACCCTATGGGGAGGGGTCTCCTCGCGCGGCGCGTTTCTGGGCTGCCTGGCAGGATTCGCATCGGTTGCGTTGTACGGCTTGGTCGAGCCTCCGACCGACTCTGCCTTCTTCATGTACATCCTGCACCCTACAGGCGGTGCCATCCCGGCCAGCGAGGGTGGCCTGACCAACCTCTGGGCCTTCCTATCGGCCATAGTAGGCTCAACGGCGGCCACGGTGCTGGGTTCATACGCTCTGCCCGACGAGTAGGGGCATGGCGACGTCGCTCCGGCCTTGGAAGCGATTCTGGGCAGGACCTTGGTCGAGAAGGGGGCGCCTCGGGGGGAGGTGGTTCTCGCTCGAGGTCTTCGTACTGGGCCTGTTGTTGGTGGCTGTCCCGTACTTCTCCACGAACAACATTGCCAGCATGTACCTCGACACAGTGTGGGACCCCGAGATCGGGATGGACAGGGAGTTCCCGGTCGTGAACTGGATGATACTGCCCTACACGCTGCTGTACCTGTTCTACCCGGCGACCCTACTCCTGTGCCCGAGTGACGACAGGGGGCACGCGGAGCTGGCGGTCGGGATGCAGACTCTGATCATGGTCACCGCGTTCTGCTGCGCCATCTTCCTCCTGCTCCCTGCCGAGATAGACATGAGGGACCAGATCGACTGGGACTCCCTCAACGGGTGGGAGTCCGTCCTCTTCGAGTTCATACACTTCTCCGACAACCCCTGGAACGCATGGCCGAGCCTGCACATAGTCCACTCCTACCTGCTCGCACGCCTGATGACGGTATGGGCATCGAGGAGGGCCGCGGAGTCGAGCGCCTGGAACCTCTTCCTGGTCGTGCTCTGGGTAGAGTGGGCCCTGCTCTGCATCAGCATCCTGACCACCAAGCAGCACTATCTGTTCGACCTGGTGACGGGGATAGCAGTCGCCCAGTTGGCCTGGATTTGGACTGCCCCACACCTAGACAGGATAGACGACATCGGAGCCAAAAAATTCTCAATTGAAGTAGGCTGGGAGAAGCCAAACGCATAGATCTGCCCAGTGAAAACCGACTAAAATCAAAAAAAATCTATATTGAATATTTAGAAAGCACATTTTAACGTTTATATCAGGTCTCTAATCGAATATCAAAATATATATTGCAGACTTTTTTCGGACCTCTATGAAGATAGACAAGCAGTCCAAGTCAGAGATTAGAAGACTACAGCTCACTGGAGGCTCAACCTACATAGTTAGTCTTCCCAAGAAGTGGGTATTGGTACACGGGCTCGCAGCCAAGGACCAGGTTAGAATCGAGTGGAGGCCGTCAGGAAACCTGAGAGTGACCCCAGAGACTACTTCCGTAGTTCGAAGGAGGGAGATAGAAATAAGCATACAGGAGGTAAGCGAAGACTTCCTCTTGGACCACCTGATCGGGGCATATCTCTCAGGGGCACAAATAATCAGGATCAGGTCGAAGTCGGGATTCTCGAGGCAGCATCGAAAAATCTTCAGATCTTTCATTCAAACCACCCGAGGGATAGAAATTACCGCTGAATCCGACAAATCAATAGAGATGCTCAGCCTACTTAACCCATCAGAGATGCCGCTTCATTCCAGCATCAACAGAATGTATCTGTTGGTCTCTAGCCAAATTAGGGACATAACAGAGGTGCTAACTGGGGGTGATAGTGAAATCCTTGACGACGCAGAGGAAAGGGAGAAGGAAATCGACGCATTGAGGCTGCTAATGGAGAGACAGGTGGGCCTAATTCTGGAATCTTCCAGGCTCGAAGACTCAATGGGAACAAATCGCTGGGAGGCTTCCGAATACTCTCGGATAGTCCGAACGTTCGAGAGAATGGGGGACCACTCATACAAGATTTGTAAGCTAATTGAGGAACGAGAGACGCCAGAAGCCCTGTCACTCGAATCTCCATTAATCACCTGCATCCCAGTTTGGCATGCCTCGATGAAACTATTGATCTCGAACCTTAGGAGGTACAAGATAAATGAGGTACACAAAGCAAAACTACAGCTGCAAGGCTCGATAGAAGAATTAATCAATTTTGAGAATGGCCTCTGGGACGAAAAGATTGGGAGGGTAAACGCACTGTTCATGGACAGATTATCCGAGTCCCTGCGAAGGCTTTGCGCATATTCTACGGACATGGCTGAGATCCTAATCAACATCCACAATCACAGAAACTCAATTGAAGTCATGTTGTAGAACAATCCTCAATAGTCCCTAATTTCCATTGGAAATTCCCCTAATCCATTGTAGACTCGCGTCATTTTCGTTATACTGAGCAGATATTATTCAAAAATATATAGAAAATATATCGTATCACTCACTATTGTGAATAGGGGGCTTCGATTCATTGGGGGACTGGTTTTGGGCTGGAATCAACGGAGATGAAACTCTAATGAATGGAAGAAAAAAGACTTTGATGATGACGATACTGATGCTGACAATGCCAATAACTGGCTGCATCGGTGGAGAAGACGACGATGACGAGCCAGGAGCGGTGGATATTTCGGGTTGCACCGATCCACTCGCAAACAACTACGACTCGTCGGCTACAACGGACGACGGAATGTGCACCTATGACGATACGGACAACAATGGAAACAACGGTGGCAGCACTACTGTTTACGCGGGTTGCATGGCCGAGTCAGCGACTAACTACAACCCCGCAGCCACAGAGGATGACGGAACCTGCGAGTACGATGAGGGCGAGACCTCGACAGACTTCGCAGGGATCTCCGGATTCGACTCTAGCTCCATAGAGTGCGGACCAACCGGTGACATATCAATAGCCGGTTCCAGCACGGTATTCCCTGTAGCGAATCTATGGGCCGAGGCATATCAGAAGTATTGCAACGGAATCGCAATCACCCTCGAGGGCGGTGGCAGCGGTGCTGGCGCAGGTCGAGTGTGCGACAACTCAGAGAAGGGAACCGCCGTAGATATCGGGGACATGTCCAGAGGCTGGAAGTCCTCAGAGGCATCTATCAGATCTGATGGGTACACATACGACTGCCTAAAGGGCGACACCAGTCGCTCAGCAGTACAGATCAGCATAGCCGCAGACGGCCTCTCAGTGGTCGTCAAGAAGGGTGGCGCAGCTGAGACTTGCATCTCAGGCCTACCTGGGGGCGGCCTATCCGTCGATCAGGCTCGATGGATATGGAGCGACTACACAGCAGCCGAGCTAACCGCTTCAGGTTGGGACTCCAGCGCTCTAGCCAACAGCGACAACGACGACTCCACTCACCTTTGGAGCGAGCTAGACGCCAGCTGCCCAGCATCCGAAATCAAGATATCGGGAGCCGACTCAGAGTCAGGTACCTACGAGTTCTTCATGGACGCAATGCTTTCTGATGCAGGTAATGGCGAAACATTCGACCTCAACAGGCCAGACGGTTACACCAACAGCGCGGAGGACGAGGTTGTAGTCAACTACCTAGAGTCCAATGCGGACTCAATAGGTTACTTTGGCTACGCCTACTACAAGGCCAACCAAGACAAGCTAACAGCAATCGCAATTGAGAACTCTGATGGAGATTATGTCGCTCCATCTCCCCACTCAGTGGCTGACGGCTCCTACAACCCCCTGGGGAGATTCATCTACATGAATCTGCACAACGACGCACAGTCTATACAGAAGACAGCACCTTTCCTTGCTTTCGGTCTCTCCGCTAGCGGCGCTGCACTAGTTGAGAACGTCGGATACGTCCCAATGACCCCTACCTTGGTCACAGTAATGCTGTCAAGGGCCGGAGCGGACGGAGGAGTCGACCTTACATCAGTGAACTGCGGACCAACAGGGGCCATCAGCGTAGCAGGCTCCTCGACTGTCTTCCCCGTGGCTAACCTCTGGGCAGAGATATACCAGACGGCTTGTGACACCACTCTGACCATTGAGGGCGGCGGCAGCGGTGCCGGCGCAGGTCGCGTGTGCGACAACTCAGAGAAGGGTACAGCGGTAATGATCGGAGACATGTCCAGGGGATGGAAGTCCTCTGAGGCATCAGTCAGGTCAAACGGATGGGTGTACGACTGCCTGAAGGGAGACACCTCTCGCTCAGCAGGACAGTTCCCAATCGCTGCCGACGGACTCTCCGTCGTCGTCAAGAAGGGCGGGGCAGCAGAGACCTGCGTCAATTCGATGGGTGGCTTGACTCCGGACCAGGTCCGATGGATATACAGCGACTTCACCGCAGCACAACTGGCTGCAGCAGGTTGGGACACCAACTCTCTGGCCAACAGCGACAACGACGACTCCACTCACCTTTGGAGCGAGCTAGACGCCAGCTGCCCAGCATCCGAGATCAAGATATCAGGTGCCGACTCCGAGTCAGGTACCTACGAGTTCTTCATGGACGCAATGCTCAATGGAGGGGACGGTGGCGAGACATTCGACTTACAGAGGCCAGACGGTTACACCAACAGCGCCGAGGACGAGGTTGTAGTCAACTACCTCACATCAAACGGTGACTCGATCGGATACTTCGGGTACGCTTACTACAAGGCGAACCAAGATACCCTTACTGCCGTAGCAATAATGAACGATGCGGGAGAATATGTAGCACCCACTCCCTCCACAGTAGCAGACGGCTCGTACAACCCACTAGGGAGATTCATCTACATGAATCTGCACCTAGACTCTAACGACCTGGCACTGACACTTCCTTTCCTTGAGTTCGGATTCTCCAGTGCTGGCGATGCCCTAGTGAACCAGGTGGGATACGTGCCTCTCACAGCAGGACAGGACGCTGAAATGGAACTACAGAGGATATCCTGGATGTACCACATGTACGTATGGACGGATGCCCAGAAGGACGATTACTGGTGCGGCTCCGATCAGACAATCACCGTAGCCGGTTCTAGTACGGTGTTCCCAGTAATGAACGGCTGGGGCGACGTCTACTCGGGAACCGGAGGCCTCTGCCCCGGATACACCCTGACAATAGAGGGCGGCGGCAGCGGAGCCGGTGCCGGTCGTGTATGCGACAACTCCGAGAAAGGAACCAAGGTAATGATAGGAGACATGTCCAGGGGATGGAAGGCAGAGGAAGCCACATCTTACGGAAACGGAGTCTACCACTGCCTGAAGGGAGATACCTCCATCGAGGTGACACAACTACCAGTCGGGCTAGATGGACTTTCAGTAGTTGTAAAGAAGGGCGGAGCTGCGGATACCTGCGTTTCTGGAATGGGTGGCCTGACCGTTGATCAGGTACGCTGGATATACAGCGACTACACCGCGGCAGAGCTAGTAGCAACCGGTTGGGACTCGAACTCACTGGCAAACAGCGATGGCGACGACTCCACTCACCTGTGGAGCGAACTAGACGCCAGCTGCCCAGCATCCGAGATCAAGATCGCCGGTGCCGACTCCGAGTCCGGAACCTACGAATTCTTCGGAGACGCTATGTTCGCAGACAAGGATGCAGGAGGGGAGACCTTCGACCTGAACAGGCCCGATGGCTACACTAACAGTGCCCAGGACGAAGTCGTGGTGAACTATCTTGAGTCCAATGGCGATGCAATCGGCTACTTCGGTTATGCCTACTATGTCGCAGAGCAGGACAAACTTTCCGCTCTTCCCATACAGAACAGCGCTGGAAACTTCGTCGCTCCAAACGCAGAAACGATAGCAGATGGGAGCTACAACCCGCTCACTCGTGCCATTTACATCAACGTAAACCACGAGTACATGGACGAGGTATACAACTACCTCAGATATGCATTCAGCGCCCTCGGCGACGAAGTCGTCAACAGCGTCGGATATGTCCCACTATCCGGATCCTCATCCGCATGGCAGGAAACTTGGATGCGAGTAGAGGCAGTCATCAACAACTCGTGATGACTTACGTAAACTCAGCCCGCCCTCCTCGGGGGGCGGGCTGAACCAACAATATAGAGTATATATTTTGACAATTAAATCAAAACATACGCTGGGTTAGCCTGATGTCCGGGGAAGCGAATACAGGTTTCGATATCCGTAGGCTCGCATCCAGGATAGAGTCCGGAGCGCCGAGCGCGGTCCTTTTCTCACTAGCCATTTCCGTGGTACTGGTAACTGCGGGGATAATCTACGTCCTTGTGGTCAGAGCTGCGCCTTTCTACTCTGCTTTCGGTTGCGGAGCCGATGTCTTCAGCCCCCCTGACGATTGGTCCGATTCAGTGAAAGAAGATCTATGGGATTCGGCAAACTATAGTGACGGCTCCATCATGGACCCCCTATGGCTAGACTCAACATGCATCGTATCATACGATAACGAATCAATGATCGGGCTCGATGAGCCACTGATAGTTTTCGAAAGAGACAGAGACTCGCTGGGAAATCCACTGGAAGATCCAGAAGGACACCTCGGTTACTCCGGTAACTGGACCGTTCATCCGAATAGGCAGTATATCTGGGCATACCTCGATGAAAATCCCGAGGACAACTACTCTGTTGCGGAAGGGGAGTCTCTGAAGGATGCCCAGATACCACTGGGGTTGATGATAGAAACAAATCCCCAGACCAATAGGGCTAACGAGGGTGCACTGATACTCCACAAGTCGGATCCCGACCTCAAGAGAGACTGGTTCGTGATCACTTGGGCGATGAGTAACAGATCACAAGTAGACGTAGACGGGGATGGCAAACCCAATATCGGGGTGGATGAGAGGGGTACGGACCTAGATACCGACATAGATAACGACGGATTTGACAATGATCGTGACGATGATATGGACAACGACGGGATACCAAACGCTTTCGATCCGGATGAGCGGATCCCTAATGTCGACTTTTTCGGCCTATTCCTTGGCTTATTGACCATAATTTTCGTGATTATGAATGTCTTCGCACCTATGTGGTTGTCCAGGTTCGAGGATGAAGTCATCGACTCCACTATATCCCCATTGAACTCATTCTCAGTAGTAATTCTGACAATCTCCTCCATCGGGCTAATCTACCCGATGTCCCAATCCTTCATCTCGTACCTCCTACTAGCAACGATACTGTTGGCCATAATCCTCGCATGGTCCTCCAAGATAACACCACTCGGGTCGATTGCAGCAGCATTCGCACTACTGTGGCTTTCCATATTGCCAACCCACGCGATTCAAACAGGCCACCTGATGGCCCTAGGCCTCTCCCTTCTGCTACTCCAAGTGACGATGTCTGATACGAGGAACCGAGTAAAACCAGACTCAACTCCCCTGGTAATTTCATTTCCGCTATGCAGAGACAGTTGGTCCCCAATTTCAGAAAGATCCTTCGGAGACAATGCATCACAGAGAGCTCGTAACATCGCCAGGTTGGGGATACTCCCATTGGCACCCTTGCTGGATTTTTCCCGCAGCCTCAGGAAATTCGCTACCCCTCGCTCGTCTTTTCTGGACAGGGACTTCAAATCTCTTCTTTGGGTAGTCGCCACAGTAGCCTTGGTTTTATCCTTCTTGGATCTCGTAGCAAGGATTGACGGGAGCATTGGGGAATTCCTGACCCAGACACTGTGGCGAACTGACATTAGGACGGTATCAATAGTCACCGTCTCAGAGAATTTGTCCATTGGCGTGAACGCACTATTGCGGACAACCCTACAAGTTGCACTTGGAGCCCTAGTGATCGCAATTCCCCTTGGCCTAGGGACTGCGATATACCTGTCCGAATATGCAGATCCAAGAACTTCAAACCTAGTTAAGCCAACCCTCGAGATCCTAGCAGGAATCCCCTCCGTCGTCTACGGCTTCTTCGCATTCGTGGTAATTTCCCCGATAGTGATGGATGTAGGCTCGCAACTTGTAGAATGGGGGTGGATGGCCGACGAGCCCCAACAGTTCAACCCTATCAACGGGGCCATAGTGGTCGGAATCATGATCACGCCTCTAATCGCCAGCCTATCGGAGGATGCACTCAGATCTGTTCCAAATAGCCTCAGAGAGGCATCATACGCTCTAGGGGCGACTCCGGTCGAAACCACCTTCAGAGTGGTAATCCCATCAGGACTCTCGGGAATCCTTGCTTCGATTATATTGGCATTCTCCAGAGCTATCGGGGAAACAATGGCCGTAACTATCTCCGTGGGGACAGCCGCATACTACACAAGAAACATGTTTCTGAGTTCTCAGACAATGACTGCGTACATTGCAAAGAAAATCCAGGGGGACCTTCCCGCGGGAACTTCTGCATACTACTCAATGTTCGCAGTCGGACTGTATCTGTTCATAATTACTCTAGGGTTGAATATGGTCGGCCAGAGAATAATGCATCGCTTCAGGGAGGCATACGAATGAATGGAGAAAACCACGGTTTCAGCCTTTTCGGGGTTAAATCGTTGCCTCAGAAGTCTCGAAAGAAAAGAGATAGAATAGCGAATGCTGGAAAAGCAACGTTCATCCTGATTGCTCTGACCTGTGCAATCATACTATTCACAATGGTGTCTAGGATATACTCTGAAGCATATGTCCCTTCGGAAGAAACCGAGGTTAGCGGAATAGGTGCCAATAAGCCCCTGTCCGAGACAGTAAAGTCTTGGAACGTAGAGACGTGGAACGAGGACTGGTCAGTCGACGATCCCCGAAGAGAAAGGACAAACGTCACCCTAAGGGCCGAGTGGACGGAGGTCAAGTACGAGGCTTACAACCAAAACGGGGTATTGGGAATAACATTCGATCGATACGAAGACATCCAGAGATATCTTTGCGATGAAGGGATTATGGCGGACTCATTCGCCCCGTACGAGTCCTGGAAACCCAAGCACCTTCTCCCGGGACAAGACAGAGAACCCGCGTCGTACGATCCAATCTCTGACCAATTCTTCGACATTTTCCTTCGGGACACCCCCCCTACCGCTGGAATTGGAGACTTCTGGATAGACTCCTCGGATGGAAACATTGCTCACATCTGGAAGGGGCTAAGGTGGGAAGAATTAGACCCACAGTCTTCGATGCTCTCCGAGATTTCCCAGAGACATCCTTACGATGAGGGGTCCCGGGATCCAATATGGTCCGATCAGAAAATCCGCGTTTACTACAGCCCAATAGAACCGCTGTTTAAGTCGTCGGGAGACATTTGGATTGTCACAGACGAGTCCGGGGACAGAATCGATTTCAGAACCTACAATTACACACTTTGGAAGGAAAACCGCTACACATCAGGTTGGGGCTGGGAAAATGGCAGCCTGGAAGAATTACCAAGCATCCTCCCCTTGCCGGAAGAACTGAATGAAGAAATCCACCCAGAATTCTGCTCAAGAGCAGAAGTGGCCGTCTTCATCCAAAGAAATGGACTCACCGGGTCTTACGAGATTTACCACATTTCCCATGATGACGGATACTCTTTCCGAGTGAAGCCGGGATCCACCAAGGCCATTCACAATGACCTGGAAATAGTCCTGTCCAATCACTGCGAAGGGTCTTTCCACAGCTCAGGGATCAGAGCAGACTTTTCTATACCTGAAGGAGATTTCTGGTACAATATCTCTTCATTTCCTCCAAATTACGGGGGAGCGGGTCACGTAGGTGAAGGGGACTATTGGGTCGATTCCGATTCTTCCAGCAGCAAGGCATACCGTTTTGAAAACGGATCTTGGAAGGCCGACTATACGATTTCCCCGCTCATATACCCGTGCGATAGAATGACTCTAATGATTAGGGGTGACGGAGAGTTCTCGTATGGCAACATGACTCAATGGAACAAATATGGAGTCAGACAAGACTCCAGCTTCTTCTACGACCAGGAACCGAATGAAATCCAAACAATCACCCTTCATCCTGCCCAGATAGGCCAATCAGGCTTGGGATCATTGTGGTTGGAGCACACAATGAATTACACCGTAACCTTCACTCAATTAGAAGGCCCTCCATCCGATGCCAGGGACGGCTCATACAAGGAGGTCGACGACTTCATCCTCGGTCCGATGGGCGATTGGCTGAACTCTAGAATCTTCAATGACGGGGACCAGGATAACGACGGAATTTACGATGTCTGTGATGGTGACATAGACGGGGACAACAGCAAGAACCCAATAATGGGCGGAGACCAAGGCGACCCCGAGTCATTGGAAAGGGCCCTGAGCCAATGTCCCCAAGCCGTGCCTATGGTCCTAGAAGATGGCCAGATCAACGAAGAATGGATGATCGACACAAATTCTGATGGAGTCCATGACGACACCGAGGACGATGACATAGACGGGGACGGGGTGAAGAACCTAGTCGATGGCCAAGGACACAATCTAGCATCACTAACAGATAGCGCAAGATGGGGGTGGCCCGAAGAGGGAATGACATCCTCGGAGGCGATTGAATTCTACCAATCACTCGACCCATCCTCTCCGGACAAAGGCCTAGAGTCCCTGATAGGGATCTGGGAGGACGCCAGAGACTCCGAAGAAAGGATGTGCGATGAGTCATACAAGAACAAGTTCCCATCACTTGCAAAGGATGACTGTAGACGCTCTACAGAGTTCAACGCTAACCCCCCAATGGATGCAGACGAGTGGTGCGAAGGGGCAATGACGCTATTGCAACCAAGAGTCTGGTCTTCCTACTGCGGCATCTCGACATCTTTAGAGACGGGTATCGATGAATATCAGGATCCCTTTCCGCTGGAAGAGATATTTGCATACGCGTTGCTCATTGCAGCCTTCTTGCTGATGCTTTTCCCCGGGGTGGTGGTCCTCCCTGCAAGCAACTTCCTGAGGAGGTTCGATGGCGATATTATAGAGACAAATCCCACGTGGTCCAGAATAGTCTACCTGTCAGAACTCATAGGGCGCCTAGTCTCACTTGCTATGAGATCAATATTGCTGATCGTCGGTGCTTTCATTCTGTCACAAACACTGGCATCGCCGATAGCAATCATGATCTTCGTATTCACCATCGGAATCTCACTAACATTGATGTCAGGGCTGGCCGTATTAACCTCAATATCATCAATCATCAAACTCAGGCCAGAAGATGGAGTTAGGCCGTCCGAAGGGGCGGTAGAGGGGACCTTCCTCCTTCTAACATTGATTACATGGTTAGTTGTAGCTGATTGGGTCATCGATCGCGGAATCCTGTCCGGGTCAATCTGCCTACTCCTAGCACTGTCTGCAACAAAAAGGATGGCTGCCGGTGCATCGCAACTGACTCGAAGCCAGAATATCAACTCCGACAGGGTCAAGAGGGTTGTGATGGGCAGAGACGGTTGGATAATCGTTGCCTCAGTCTTCCTCATCGTGGGCTTCTTTACTATCCCATTCGAGGTAGTCAACTCCTTCATTTTCTCAAATTTCCCCTCACAGCAACCATACCGGGCGGGATTGAGGGCCGCTTTCTGGGGGAGCGTGTACGTTGTGGGTTACACAATGATATTCGCCATCCCCGTTTCCATAGGGGGGGCAATCTGGCTGGAAGAGTACGCTCCAAGGGGGAAACTTCAGTCCGGGATACAGACCCTGATAACCAACCTAGCCGGAGTCCCTGCCGTAGTCTTCGGTTTGTTCGGCCTTGCACTATGCTCCTCAGATCGAGGATTCGGAATGGGCCTAGGGGGGACCATCCTCACCGCGGGAGTGACAATGGCGACAATGGCAATGCCAACCATAGTTATTGCAAGCCAAGAGGCACTCCGAGCAGTCCCTCCATCATTGAGAGAGGGAGCATTCGGAATCGGTTGCACGAAGTGGCAAGTGGTCAAGGACCACGTCCTCCCACACTCAATGCCGGGAATGATGACTGGCACCATACTTGCAATGTCCAGAATTATGGGCGAGGCAGCACCTCTGATACTAGTAGGTGCGGTGACCTCAGTCTTCCAGGAACCAGACCCGCTCTACTACGTAGACTATACCTGGCTCCCCACCATCGATGGATTCTTCCAATGGGTGCCGGGCTTGGAGTCTAGGGTATCAGAGATGCCTATGTGGGCAGATAGGCCAATCATGACTGCAGACCCAACTTCTTTCACAACCTGGGGTTCGAACCCCGGTGGAAAATACACCGTCCTACCGGTCCAGGTATACACTTGGACCGATCAGCCAGAGGAGGGATTCAAGGTCGCGGCCGCAGGTGCATCACTGGTGCTTTTGGGAACGTTGGTCATGGTCAACTCCGTGGCAATCCTCGTCAGGGCGCACTTCAGGAGATTCTCACAGGCTTAAGGGGGAAAAATAATGAAAAAAGAAAACGCAAAGAAGGAGAAAATCAGGACATCCGTCCTGGAAAAACTGAGGGAGATTATGGAATCAGACGGCGAAGTCAGCGATGAGGAGCAAGTCAGATTCGATAGTATGGAGAGGACACTGAACGACTTATCCAGAGAACCATCGAGGAGCGAAGTCAGACTGATGCTCACCTCGATGTCCAAGGTAGACGGAGTGGCAGATTTCGCAGAGTCAGCAATCATCAAGAAATTCATGGAGTCGCTCCCTGAGGAGCCGCCGAAGGACAATGAAGGTGAGAAAGGGGATCTTCCGGATAACATCAATCCGGACACACTCCAATCAACCAGGGAACTCCACATAGATGGCGAGGCGCAAATAGAAGTCAAGGATCTTAACCTAAGATATGGCTCAGCACAAGCTCTATTCGACGTCTCAATCCCAATAGAGAAAAACTCCGTAACCTCTCTAATCGGACCATCAGGTTGTGGGAAGTCTACATTGCTCAGATGTCTGAATAGAATGAATGACCTAATCCCCATCTGCAACTTTGACGGTAGCATCGTTTACGATGGCGATGACATCAACAAGTCAGGCACCGACCTTGTAAGGCTAAGGAGAAAGATAGGGATGGTGTTCCAGAAGCCCAACCCATTCCCCAAATCAGTATTCGACAACGTATCATACGGGGTTCAATTACACTACAACCCCTCAAGGAGGAAGATGAACGAGATAGTCGAGAAGTCGCTCACCAGTGCCGCTCTTTGGGGAGAGGTTTCGGACCGCCTGCATGAACTAGGGACCAGCCTTTCAGGAGGCCAGCAGCAGAGGCTCTGCATAGCCAGGACCATCGCGGTCGAGCCAGACGTAATTCTGATGGACGAGCCATGCTCCGCGCTAGACCCCATAGCCACGGCCAAGATAGAGGACTTGATTACGCAGCTGAAGGAGCACTTCACAGTGGTCATTGTCACTCACTCAATGTCCCAGGCAATGCGAGTCTCGGATTACACCGCATTCATGTTCCTTGGCAGATTGATAGAGTTCGACAAGACGGAGAAGATCTTCAACAACCCGGGCAATGAGCTGACAGACCGATACATCTCGGGAAGGTTTGGCTGAATCGTGATTCGAGCACTCGGAAAGAACTCCAAAACCCCGACAAATTAGTTATATAAAATATATAGTTTACATAATAACTATAACCTGTACTGCGATGGCGCTAGCGATGGCTAGCAACTCGAGGGTCTGGGCCCTGATCGGAATCTCGATCATTTCCGTAGCTTCATTGACAGTCGTGGCAACAAACTCGATCGCCATAGAAAGGGGGGAGGTTTCGGCCCTCGGTTCAAAGGAAATCCTCTGTATCGCCGACTCATGCATGACTTCTGAGATAGTTTACATAGAGGGGGACGAAACAACATATCTCGTATACATGCCACCAGGATTAGATTCCAACAAGAAAGTAGGAACGCAATATTACGGGCTAAAGATGAGCCTGGGGAGGTGAAGAAATGAATGAAGAAGTGATGGATGTGGATTTGGATAGCGTAGAGAACTTCGCACTGCTGAGACTCAGAGTTAACGACGAGTCCTTCGCCCACATTGAGGTCAGACCCTGTTCCGGGGAAGGTGTTGTCCTGCAAATCTTCCAGATAATGGGGGACAATTCCAGAAAGGCCGTAAAATGGATTCCAAACATTCCAATTAACTAGGTCGGGGCAGTGTTTCCACTGGCCATAGAATATGGTAATTTTGAAACCTCTTGATTACTATTGTTCAATCTTAGATTATTTGGAAACTGGATATTCAGTGCTATCTACGCAGGGCTTTTGAGTACTATGAAAAAAGCAGGTATGAACAAGGCTGGAGCAATGACGCTCCTAATGATGATTGCAGCTCTAGCGGGCTGCGTAGGCGGAGAAACGGATGTCGATTTCGACCAGGCTCTGGTGGATCTTCAACCCGCATCGAGCAACGATTGCGAGGACGGGGGGACATGGGTCCATATCGGACTGGACGCAAATAAGAACGGTAATCTCGATACATCCGAGATAACCGAATCGGTCGCAGTATGCAACGGCCAAGACGGAGATCCCGGGTCCCAAGGGGCACAAGGGCCCCAGGGAATCAGGGGTACTTCCGGAGAGGATGGTACTGACGGGGCAAACGGCGACTCAGGACTGCCCGGACAAGATGGCGAACAGGGGGCCACTGGGAACACCGGAAGCATGGGTCCAGTAGGACCTACCGGGGAAACCGGACCTGTAGGGCCCGCTGGGATGGACTTCGTCCACTGCCTTGCAGGGGATGGAGCAGCGTCTGTCAATGCCATGGTGGAATACTGCCCAGATAGCACGACTATCCTCGCTCAAGGCTCTTCTTACGCATGGTCGCTTGTAGGGAGCTTCCAATCAGCGCCACTTGGTTGCGACATGGGGGAGGACGAGTGCGAGGGGTACGCGGAGGTACCAGCCTACGACGCAGCGTCACAAAGGGCCTTCGTTGTCAATGCAGAAGACAGCTCGGTCGACATCATCGACATGAGCACTCCTAGTGATCCAACTCTGCATTTCAGACTAGTAATATCCAATGGAGAACCAAACAGCGTTGCCGTCAGCCCTAACGGACTAGTCGGCGTGGCCGTTGCGGTCGACCCAAAGCAAGACAACGGTCTCGCAATGTTCTTCGATACCGATGGGGCCCTCGTAGGCTCGGTCACTGCTGGCGCACTGCCAGACATGATCACCTTCACGAACGACGGAACCAAGGCTCTGATCGCCAATGAGGGAGAGCCAGACGATGACTACGACATCGATCCAGTCGGCTCGGTTACAGTGGTGGATGTTTCGGATACCACAAGCCTGACAGCCACACAGGTTGGATTCACGTCCTTCAATTCGCAGATGGCTACTCTAGAGGCTAGCGGAGTCAGGATATTCGGGCCCGGTGCCACAGTGGCTCAGGACCTGGAGCCCGAGTACATCGCAGTTGCGGGCGACGACTCGACCGCCACAATCGTGATGCAGGAGAACAACGCTGTCGCCACTCTCGACCTATCGACCAACACCATAACAGGCATCCACGCTCTTGGGTTCAAGGATTACTCCACACTGTCGCTTGACCTAAGTGACAGGGACGGGGGGGTCAACTTCCAGAGCTGGGACAACGTCAAGGGAATGTACCAGCCCGATGCAATGACCTCATTCGTAGCTAGTGACGGGGTCACCTACTATGTCTCTGCCAACGAGGGAGATGCAAGGGATTACGATGGATACTCCGAAGAGGAGAGAGCCGATGACCTAACTCTAGATGCGACATCCTTCCCTGAAGGCGTTTCAGATGCCGATCTCGGTCGATTGAAGACGACCACTGCCGATGACTGTGGGGACACAGATGGCGATGGAGACGTGGACTTCATCTGCAGCTACGGCGCCAGGTCTTTCTCGATATGGAAGTATGACAGCTCCGGAGACTTCGTTCAAGTCTGGGACAGTGGCGATGAGGTCGAGCACCTCATGTCGGTAAACGGGCAATGGATTAACGGGTACACCGGTTCCAGGAATGACGACAAGGGCTCCGAGCCAGAGGGTGTAATCACTGGAGATTTCTTGGGTAGAACCCTAGCATTCGTAGCCCTGGAGAGATCAGGCGGAGTGATGATTTACGACCTCACTGATCCAGCCTCGCCGTTCTTCGTCCAGTATGTGTACATGCACGATCACGTCTCGCCAGAGGCAATGGCATTCGTATCAGGGGCAGATAGCCCCAACGGAGCACCAATGCTGATCGTGGCAAACGAGGTCAGCGGTACGGTTGCCGTATTGCAACCAATGGTCTGAGACCAACGAAAATGGGCAGGGGGGCAAGGCTCCCCTGCCCAAACATTCTCATTTGTCAGCCGACAGATAGTTAGATTCGGCACCGCGGGGAAATGTAATGGAAATCCTCCTATTGGCTTTCATAGGGACCTTTTTCGCAGCAGCGCTGACTGTTCCTGCTGGATTCGGCCTCTCAACAATGCTGACTCCAATCGTACTTCTGATCATGGGCCCACATGAAGCAGTGGCAGTAGTTGCGGTCGTCCATGCGGCTCACAATGCTGGCAAATTCATCGCCCTGAGGGATAGCGTGGACTTCTCGGCATTCAGGCGCTATGGGATATGGCTGGTATTCGGCTCTATCGCTGGAGCGCTGCTGCAGAACCGCGTTCAACAGGAACCGCTATTGGCTCTAATCGGGGCCTTCCTGATAATCCTCCCAATATTGACCCTCAGCGAGTCATGGACTGGGTACAGGATTCCCGAGGCCAATGACAGGTTCGGCGGCCTCGGATCAGGATTCATGGGGGGTCTTTCAGGACACCAGGGTGCACTAAGGGCGATGTTTCTGACACGTCGTTTGCCAGACAAGATGTCCTATGCAGCCACTGCGAGCGTTCTAGCCCTCTGCGTCGATCTCTCAAGGGTCCCAGTTTACATCCTCTCTCGGCCCGAAGAAATCTACCAGCACCTACAGCTGACTGCGGTAATGGTGATTTCCGCGCTGATAGGGGTCAGGGCAGGAAAGAAGTGGCTAGAGTCACTGAAAAGCGCATGGGTCAATAAAATGGTAATGTCGGGAATAATTGCCAGCGGCGTATTCTATATCTACATGGCACTTTACTGATTTTGAGAGTCCCCTGGATATACCACAGAGTAATACGCACAAGTCTGCTCCGCTGCTTGCTCGCTAGATTTCAATTGGAGGTTTTTTGATGGTTCAGAATGGGATTTTGATTGCTGTCGAGGGCATGGACGGATCCGGGAAGAGCACGCAAGCAAAGCTGCTGTACCACTGGCTCAGGGCCAAGGGGCTCCCGGTCTTCCACACCGAGTGGAACTCGAGCAAGATAGTCAAGCAAGCGACCAAGATAGGGAAGAATACCCATAGGCTCCTGCCAATCACGTTCCACATGATACATGCCGCAGACTTCGCAGACAGGTGGGCACAGCAGATAGAACCGGTCTTGGAGATAGGCGGGATAGTGATTTGTGACCGCTACAAGTATACGGCCATGGCGAGGGACGGTTCAAGGGATGTCCCCCGAGAGGTCATCGAGGACACATACTCATTCGCGAGGGAGCCAGACCTGACCCTGTACTTCGACGTCCCAGTGGATGTCAGCTTCGATCGCATCGCCAAGGGCCGACCGAGGCTGAAGTTCTACGAAGCCGGGATGGACATGGGGTGGACGACCGACCCGTTCGAGTCCTACAGGATCTTCCAAGGCAAGGTCTCGGAGATCTACTCGGGACTCGTGGACGAGGGAAGGATCGTACGCCTCGATGCCGAGGGAACCGTGGCGGAGGTCCAGTCCAGGGTTAGGGAGGCCTTCGACAAGCACATCGACCTCTCTGAGGTACAGGTCATCGACCAATCGGATAGGCTAGCACAGAATCTCAGCGAGTCCGACATCGACTGGCTAACGTACTCGGGGGGTGAGGGGGAATGAGCCACGCGGGCAAGCTGATAGTAATCGAGGGCCCGGACCACGTAGGAAGAACCCTACACGTGCGCCTCCTATCTGCCAGGTTGAAGGCGAACGGAATCGCAACCCACATCATAGGGCTGGCCCGTTCCGAACTGATGGGCGAGATTGTCAAGTCAAGAACCGCTGACATCCACCAGCTGAACTGGCGAACCAGGTCGCTCCTGTACGCCACCGACCTGCACGACCAGATCAAGCACGAGGCAGAACCGCTGCTGGATGCCGGATTCGTGGTCATCGCTGACCGGTACACACTCACTCCGAGGATCAGGGAGCAGGTGAGGGGCGGGGATGGTGATTGGATCGACTCGCTATACTCCAATACCCCCGATCCCGATGCCATGATCGTACTCCACGCAGGGCCTCGCCGACTGTTGAACCGAATCATGTTCGGAGAGAGCCTGGAGGCGCTGAACCACTTCGAAGCAGGCATGGACCTCGCACTCTCCTCGTCCATCACCTCTTCCTTCCTGCAGTACCAGAAGATCCTCAGGCAGGAGTTCCAGGATGCTGGGAAGACAGCAGGCGCCACCCTGATTCCGACTAGACACACCGTCCAAGACGTCCATGACAGGATATGGGACTCGGTATACCCAGTCGTGGAGCACATGCTACAGCCGATAGATGGGAACTAGCCCAGTATATCCGCCACAACATCCGGTTGGGTGAGGTAGGCGAAGAGGCCTATTCCAGCGAACATCATCATCCAAGAGCCCGTGGCCTTCACGATAGACGAGTGCCTCCTGAGGGAGTCGATCAGAGCCCCCCTGCCCATCCCGACCATGGCAGTCACCCCAATCATCAGTAGCGATACGGAAATCATCAGCCCGCCCATGCCCATCACAAGTGCGCCCTCGCCGACAACCGCCAGCCATGCCACGAACGGGAAGACCGCAGCCGCGGTGCAGTCCACCGAAGCAGCGCTGTAGCCGATCCCCCACAGGTACATGTTCCTCCTGGGGGTGAAGCGCTCGTCATCCTCCGTGGTCATGTGCCTGTCAAGCAGGCCTTGGACCCGTGACAGCACGTGGGATGTCCACCCCATGAGCATCAGCGCGCCGAGCACCACCAGCAGGAGGGCGATCCCCACTGCAATGTCATGAAGTATGCCAGAAAGGTTCAGCACACCATCCAGGCCGAAGATCACGACTCCCACGCAGCCGAAGAATGTCAGTTGCCCCAGAGCCGCGAAAGTCCCCACCTCAAGGGCACCAGGCGCTGCACCCTCCAGCTTCCCAGCCTCTCGGAGCTCGTCCTCCCTCACCCCGAGGCTGAGGCAGTAGCTGATGTAGGATGGCAGGACGGGGAACGCGCAGGGTGAGAAGTAGACAAGTACGCCAAGGAAGAGACCGATGAAGAAGACCCCGGAGAATGACCTGTCCGCCTTCTCGATGCCGAACCGAAGGCTCTCTGCGTCTCCCTCGAGCGCCCTATCTACGGCTCTGTCGAATGATGACCACCCGTCAAGTGGCGTCCCAGTCCCCTCCTTAGCCACCACGTAACCCTCGTGGTCTATCACGTACACGATTGGTAGGTTCTGAGCGGCATAGTGCTCAACCAGGTCCCCCCTTCCTCCGTCCTCGAGGATGATCGAGTCAGTGGCGCCGTTCGCCACCGGCCAACGCATGTGCTTGTCGGCATCGGAGTCCCCGAACGTCTCGTTGATCCAGTCGAACGACTCGTAGCCGTACCAAGATGCGATTGACAATGCCACGACGGGATACTCGGAACCGGACTCATGCCAAGAGTCCAGGCTGCCCTCTATGTGCCCCTGTACGTAGTGGCAGTTCGCGCAGTCGACGGCCATGAAGTCTAGGATGACCACGCTCCCCCTCAGGTCGGAGAGCTTCACCATCCCTGCATCGTCCGCAATCGAGTCGTCAATCCCCGTCCTGTTCATGGTCATCACCTCGAAGTCAGGAACAATCTCGGCGTCATCGGATACTCCGTAAAGCGAAGACGAGACTCCGAAAATCGCCAGCGATGCATAGGCAATAATGCAGAAAAGGACGATGCCTATTCCGAAGGCCTTCCAGGTGTCCTGCTCGCGCAAAACCCCCATATCGATGCCCTCTGCCATGGGTTTCCGAGCCCTCTGCCACTTTTGACTCCGGCGGGGACCTGATGCCGGCCTGTCACCAATCTTATGCGCAGGAGATTGCTGGCAAACAGGCCGGGCTCGTGGTCTAGGGGTTATGACGTCGCCTTCACATGGCGAAGATCGCAGGTTCAATTCCTGCCGAGCCCACCATCAACCAAATCCTGTATCAGGGAAGATGCCCCTATTCGCATGCGTCCCTTACCGGTGATGGAACCGTCCCTCCCCTCCACTATGGAGATCAGCCTCTCGGCATCCTCCCTCTTCGAGATCCCGCCCGATACCTTGACCCCCGGACTCCCTTCGAATGAGAGGCAGTGCCTGCTGACCTCCTCCGCCATTATGGCAGCGGCCTCGTCGCTGCATTCCCCCCTCTTGCCCGTGCAAGACTTGACGAAGTCTGCCCCGGCTGCCAGGGCCATCCTGGTAACCGCCCTCAAACGCCTCTCATCTAGCAACGGGGCCTCTAGTATGACCTTCAGGATCAGCCCCTGTGACGCCTCCCTCATGGCAATGAGCTTGGCTAGCTCGGATTGCCCCGGGAACGAGGGGTCGTCATTCGGCTCCAAAACGCAGTCTACCTCATCGGCACCCTTCGATGCAGCCTCGCTGACCGCATCGAATATCTCGTCGGGGGAGTCGCTGCCTAGTGGGAACCCGCCTGCAACCAGGGCCAGCGAAACCACTGGGTCGATCCGCCGCTTGACGAACCCGGCGTGCTCGGGGAAAACGCAGACCGCTGCCGTCCGATGCCTGCTGGCGAGATCACAGAGCCCAGCAAGCTCCTCCTCGCTGGCGCCCGAGTCAAGCAGGGTCAGGTCCAGCAGGTCGAGGATCTTCCTCGCTCCCATCGAGCCACTCATCCGTGACGACTCTCGAATTCGGCCATGAAAGAGGCTAGAGCCTCCACGCTCTCCACCGGGCACCCGTTGTACAGGCTCGCCCTGATGCCGCCAACGCTCCTGTGGCCCTTCAGGCCTCCCATCCCGCTGTCCATCGCTTCAGAGAGGAACACATCCTCGAGGCCCTCGTCGGCTAGCCTCCATGTGACGTTCATCATCGATCTGGAACCGACTTCGGCATGCGGCCTCCAGAAGTCACTACCGTCCAGCATGTCGTAGATGAGTCCTGACTTCTTCTGGTTCCTCCGGATGGCTCCATCCAAGCCGCCGTTCCTCTCGACCCAGGATAGGACCTTGTCCAGTACGAAGATGCCGTATGTGTTGGGGGTGTTGAACATCGATCCCTTGGAGATGTGGGTCTGGTAGTCCAGCATGGTCGGAAGCCCCTCCTTGCCCCTGCTGGCAGCCCATGGCGAGAGGATGACGACCGTCACCCCGCTCGGCCCCAGGTTCTTCTGGGCGCCAGCGTAGATCAGGTCATGCTTGGAAACGTCGAGGTGCGCACCGCATATGTCCGAGCTGGCATCGACCACCCTGGGCTTCCCGTTGCTATCGGGCAGGTGGTTGAACTGGGTCCCGAAGAGTGTGTTGTTGGAGGTGTAGTGGAGGTACTCGGCATCATCTCGCACAGAGTAGTCCCCGTCACCGGGGACCGACTTGAAGCCGTTGCTGGAGTCGTCCCAAGCAGCTGCGCCGTCCCCGATCCTATTCGCCTCTGCAAGTGCCTTCTTCGCCCAGATCCCCGTCACGAGGAAGTCAGCAGCGCCACCATTGCTCAGGAGGTTCAGCGCAGTCATGTAGAACTGGGTAGATGCCCCTCCCTGCAGGAACAGCACCTCGTAGTCATCGGGGACCGAGAGGAGCCTCCTCATCCTGCCCATGGCAGAGTCAATTACTTCCTGGAATGCAGGGCTTCGATGCGAGACCTCCATCAAACCAAAGCCACTGCCGTTCATATTGGGCAGGGATTCGGCAACCTCGGTCACCACTTCGAGGGGGAGTACGGCGGGGCCAGCCCCGAAGTTGTGAATGCGACTCTCGCCCCCCACGTTCACACGGGGCCACAGACGGTCTTTCAGCCCATCGGAGAAGCAACAGGGTTCATTTCTCGTTGTCAAGCCGGCGGTTTGTGCTACGCATAGGTCTGGTAATGCTCCAGGGGGCCCGACACTCCCACATTTCCGCTCTAGAGAGGGCATCAATGGAGACTGGCATCGACATCGAGGTCCACGAACTGAGGAAGGCCTCCGACCTAGAGTCATCCGAACCGAATGCAATCGTGATGCCGGGGGGCGAGTCTACAACGATGAGGCTAACTGGCAATGACGCGATTTCCCCCTTGCTCCCCGCTGTCTTCGAGTGGATAAGGGCGGATCAGACGCGACCGGTCCTGGGCACCTGTGCGGGAGCGATACTCCTCGCAGATCCGGGAGACGGGGGAGGCTCACTGGTCGACGCTTCAGTGGAGAGGAACGGCTTCGGCTCCCAGGCCGAATCATTCCAAGCCGAGATCGATGCCATAGCGCTCGATCGCGAGTTCCCCGGCGTCTTCATCCGAGCACCACGCTTCGTCGAGATGGGAGATGATGCCCAGATCGTCGCGAGACTCGGGGATGAGGTGGTAGGGGTCATGACTCAGAACCGCATGGCACTCACATTCCATCCGGAACTGTCACAGGACCCCGGATTCCATGAATGGCTTCTGGAGACTGCAGCCAAGCAAGGGGCGGGGGCATAGATGCTCTCACTGCCCCAGTTCCCCGATCTGGCCGAAGCGCCAGACCTCTCCGACACGGAGGGCTGCATCCAGTGCCAGATGGGCAGCAAACTCGTCCTGTTCATCACTGGGAACTGCCATTGGCAGTGCGACTACTGCCCCCTCTCCGAGACCCGTCGAGACATCGACTGGATGTTTGCAAACGAGAGGAGGTGCGAGACTTTCGACGAGGTGATCGAGGAGGCACGCGCAATGAGGGCCACGGGGGCTGGCATCACTGGAGGCGACCCACTGATGGCGAAGGAAAGAACCCTGGAGGGCATTTCCCGACTGAAGGAAGAGTTTGGATCAGAATTCCACCTCCACATGTACACCAGCATCCCCTTCAGGCCGGAAGTGGCCAGCGACTTCGCTGACGCTGGGCTGGACGAGATCAGATTCCATTTGCTCGACCTTGATGCAGAGAGGTACCGCTCGACGATCTCTGCGTGCGCAGAGGCGGGCATCCTCACAGGGGTGGAGATTCCCTGCGAGCCGGACAAGAGGGACGAACTCCTCTCACTACTAGATGAGCTGAGGGATTTCGACATCTCATTCCTGAACCTAAACGAGCTCGAAATCACGGTAGGCAACCACGACAACATGGAACTGAGGGGCTTCAACCTCTCAACCGAGATCACCGCGGGAGCCGCTGGCTCGAACGAGCTGGCACATGAAATGAAGTCCAGGGTGATGGCAGCAGATCAGGGCGTAGCCGATCCCACGGACGGAGCCACACGCGAACCATTCGGATTCCATCTGAAGTTCTGCACTGCCGTCTTCAAGGACTCCGGACAGATGAGGAGGCGCTTCCTGAGAAGGGGGGAGTCAACCATCGCCCCCCACGAGGTACTGACCGAGGACGGGACGCTAATCTTCGGGGCCATTGATGCAGATGCCGAATCCAAGGAAGACTGGATGGATGAAATCGTCAATGAGACCGGGCTGCCTCGGAGATTCCTCCTCTGGGACGATAAGAATGGCCGCATCGAGATGCCCCTGGTAATAGCAGAGGACATAGCAGAGCAGATAGAAGAACCCGTCTTCATGGTCGAGGTCCTGCCTACTCACGAGAGGCTAGAGGTCACCATGGTCCTCCTAAACGGGACCGAGGACAATGAGGCTGATTCCGAATGAAGAACTCCGGTCACAGGCTGGGCACCTCTGGTACGCAAACCGAGAACACCATCGAGGGTCTCCAGAGCTCCTTGGGCAACCCATCGAGAAGTGACTTCAGGTACTGGGAGTTCGACATCCAGGAGTCCTCCGATGGCGAGGTATTCGTATTCCACGACGACGCAATAACAGTCGATGGTTCACCCTCCGAGACATCAGATATGCCATTCTCTAAAATCCATGAGGCAGGACTCCAGCAAGGCATCTCAATCCCCCTATTCTCAGAGGTCTGCGAGCATCTGCGAGACAGGGAAGAACCAGTAATGGTGGAGATCAAGCACTTGGAGACCGATCGGGCACGCACAGAAGTACTGGAAACGATTTCGAAGATGAGAAAATGGAAGGTGATGGCCACTCCGATCAGGTTCTCCAGGAGCTTCCCCGAGGAAAGCCGTGACGAGTGGCGCTCCAGATTCGAATCGGAAGGAGTCGAGCTAGTCAGGGTAGGTCGCCACAGGTTGAACCTCTTCCGCTCCTGCAAGACGAGAGTGGGTTGGGTTTTCGCCCAACCAAGGTGGCTTTTCGGCCTCTGAACACTCCTCAAGTTGATATGTCCCCGACTTCCAATTGGCAACGTGCCGGTTAGGAAGCCAGACGCAGAGAACTCCAAGGTCAATCCATACCGGAGGCTGTCAGCCTCGCAGGTCAACGCCTGGAGGAAGTGCCCGAGACTGTGGTACTATGGTTGGATGGCCCGCCTCAAGTCGCCGCTCCCCCCTCAGATACTGAGGGGCAATGCAGTGGAAGAGTGCGTGTGCAGGGTCCTCCGTGAATCCCCTGCACTGCTGGCCCCGGACTCCCGTTCCTCGATGACAACCCCACTTGCCGAGGACGGATCCCCGGACTGGGACAGCCAGGACTACTGGGTGGGGCCAGGGCTGAGCCCCCTCCCAACGGAATCAATCCCAGATGACAGGGAATCAATGCTAGAATGGGCCACTGCAAGAGCCGAAGCGCACTTCGAACGATGCTGGGATTCGGCGATCAGCGATTGGGAGTCCAGCCCAAACCGAGTAGGACTAGCAGAAGACGTGGACAAAGAGGAAGGATGGCAGATGGTCGAATCTGCGATATCACTGCACTTGGACCAGGTTCAGTCGTGCATCGACTCAAGCGGAGGACCAGACCTCGAAGAATGGAGGTCAGGCTCTAGGCCCTACTGGCCAGCCCCCGACGGATTCCCCCGGGTGTGGGACGGACCCCACCCAGCAGCAGGCAGCGGGGAGATAACATGGGCAGAGGCTTGGGAGGTCGCTAGGCCATGGTTCGTCGACCCCGATGCCAAGTCCTTCACACAGACAAGTGCACATCCCGAAGAATGGTTCCAAGGCGAGTACGACCTCGTTTACCGATGGTCGGGCAAGACCACCATAGTCGACCTCAAGGCTTCGATTGGCAAGGGGGACAGGTCCGGCGACTATCTCGATCAACTTCGGATGTATGGTTGGCTCTGGTGGGAGACTCACGATAGGGAAGAGGTGGTTGAGGGACTCGAGATTTGGTACCTTGGTACGGGTACAGTGAAGCAAGTCCAACTCCCATCTACGGATGAGATGGAGTCGTTGAACGACGAACTAAAGGGCCTCTACAGGAAGATACATGCCCAAGACCCGGACATTTCGACATGCCCTCCCGAGCCATCCCCGCTAAGGTTCTTCGACAAGGGGGGGATTCCATCCGAGACGCCGACGCATCCAGATGAGAGGGCACGATGCAATCGGTGCGACTACCGAGGGATATGCGAGGGCTCTGATTACGAGTTGGACCTTCCCCTGGAGGAACGGATAGAGAGGTTCGGACACGCTTGGCCGGTGACACCAATTGGCGAGATCATCACTCGTGCCAGCATAGTAGGGGATGTCGTTGGCCTTCAAGGTCCGGAAATCATGGATGACGGGACAATCAGTCTCCAATTCACTCTCCAAGATGGTTATGACAGGGCCCGGGTGAGGCCATCAAGGCAGGGAAATCCACGTAATGTAACCAGGGGTATCTCCGAGGGTTCGAGAGTCAGAGTGGACGAGGGAATGCCATCGGTTTGGAGGGGTCAAATGCAGTTCGACCTCGATGACAAATCCTCGATATCTATGGCAAGCGATGATGATGTCGCCCCCGTAGTTGAGGTGGAGACCAGGGTGAGTGTGGTCGGGAGGGTGTGGTCCATCGATGCCTTTCCGAACGGGGTGGGCGTAAATCGCTGGTCGATCACCCTGATGGACAAGACGGGTTCGGCCGCATCCGTGGCATTCAAGCAGTTCATACCGGTTTCAGCCCCGGCCATATCCAGGGGCGATGAGATCGCGATACTGAACGGAGAGGTTGGCGAGTGGGCCGGTAGGCCTCAGGTCCGCATCGGTCCCGGCGCGCGCATTGTCATACTCAAGCACGCAGAGGATACTACCGACTTCTGACGCTACTGGCTAGAGCTAGGCAGGAAGGGCATCAACTGTGTCGCAAGCGAACTCATGTTCCTTGTCTGAATCCAGACCTTCCCAGAACCTTGGAAGTCAAGGGTGAAACCCTCTCCCCCGAACATGAAAGAACCGAGCCCCTTGACCCTGCTGATGTTGTACGACAGTCCCTCTGTAAAGGCAACAACGTGTCCGTTATCGATCTTAATCGGCTTGTCAGGAGTCACCTCGATTTCCTTAATGGCCCCATATGAGCAGTAGAAGACCTTGCCCGGGACGTCTGTCGCCTCGGCTCTGAGGAAGAAGGCCCCCTCTCTGGAGAAGAGGGACTTGGCCCCCTGGAACTTCGTCGACACCTCGACGTTTACTTCAGAGGCCATGAATGCCCCTCCTTGCATGTAGAAAGACTCACCAGGGGATAGGTCGAACGTCTTGATGTCGCCAGGAGCAGATGGGGCCATCGATATCCACCCGCCCGAAGGCCCTGCAGTATACGTATTGACGAAGAAAGACTCCCCTCCAAGAGCACTCTTTACCATGCTCTTCATGAATCCTCCAAGGCCACCGCCACCACCCATCCCTGTCTTCATTTCCATTCCATTTGACTGGGCAACCATGGCTCCTGGCTCGACCTTGATTTGCTCTCCAGGTGAGAGACTAGCAGTCATCAGTGTAAAGGCGGGTCCGAATTCGTTTTCTATTTCCATCTGATAATGCTACAACATGACAGGTATAGTGTTACTGGCTATCGAAAAGAACGAAAAGTTGGCGTTTGGCCCAACTCCCATGGCAACCTTCTCTCTGACTTTCAAACCTGGCGATCCAAGGGGGATGGTGGTTGCAGTAGTTTGTCTGACTATCGTCCTAGCCGTCGACATTTTTACCGTTCCATTACATTACGAGCAGTGGCAAACCAAGAACTGGGACAGGACCCCAGGGACAGTCGATGACATCTACATCTGGGAGGATTGCGGAGGGGATGATGGGTGTACCTACGGGCTGCAAGTCGAGTATAGTTACGAGGTTGATGGGGTCAGACACGAAAGCGATCAGATTTCATTGGTAGATTGGGAGGACTCGACCGACTCCAGCCTAGGATGGAAGGAGGACTTCGAGCGGGACCACCCTCGCTTCTCCGTCATCGATGTGTATGTGGACCCAAAAAACTCAGAACGTAGTGTTCTAATTACTGGATTCTCTGTCGGCTCCGGTGCGATCACAAACATAGCAATACTATCTTGTTGCAACTTCTTTCTTCTATTCCTCGGCCTCGGCAGCGCTGGAAATGCAAACCCAAGAATCAGGACCAAACTGGAGAGGATCGGTTTTGGATTCCCCCAGGCAGATTGGCTGGAGCACTCGGAAGAACCAGAAGATGAATCAGAAGAATACATTGTAGGGCAATCTGAAGAGAGCTCTGAAACTAGCGATGAATCGTCCGAAGAAGTAGGCTGGTGGGAAGATGATGATGGCGCCGAGAGAGGGATTTGAACCCCCGCGTCCAATGGACAGTGGATTTCGAATCCACCGCAATACCGGGCTATGCGATCTCGGCAGCGAATCGGCCACCTGCGAATCAGACATAAGGCTGACCCGACCCCAGGCAATCGTGATTATCCAGATTGAGCATCTCGGCGAGACAACTGAAGTCGAATCAAAAGACCCGATTTCGGTAAGCGAGGTCCTTGAGAAGATGAGTGTTCCCCCATCCACGGTTCTCGCTGTCCATGGGGATACAATCGTGCCCCATACTTCGATAATAAAGAACGACACGAAGCTCGAACTCGTGGTGGTTTCGTCTGGCGGTTGAAAGGCCCACAGACAACTTGGCCAGAATTATCGCTGCTTGGCTCTCTTCCTAGCTGCCTTCCGCCTTCGGAGTTTCTTCTTTCGCCACTTCCAGCGTTGCTTCCCTTGCTTTTTCCAAGCACGGGAACCTCTCTTCACTGTGAATCATCCTCCAGTTTGCGAGTCCATCCGACCTGCCTCGCGTATATGAGAGATTCGTGATACCTGCCTAGAGTAGGTGGTGGGCAATACAGGATTCGAACCCGTGTCACCGGCTTAGAAGGCCAGCATGATATCCAGACTACACCAATCGCCCTTGACCCCCTGCGGGAGCCTCACTTAGATGAACCCTCACTTCGCCTCAAACCTGCTTGCACACTTAGGACACCTTGCTGGCCTGGTCACCCTCCTCCTTTGCCATGTGTGCCCGCACTTGCCGCAGATCCAT
>CAXEIX010000002.1:0-21135 GCA_963996605.1 uncultured Candidatus Poseidoniales archaeon
ACCTACAGGTGGATACGAGGAGATTGTTTGGAACCCATGCACACCTCTGAACCCTGTTGGATCCCATTCCGTCCTATCTCCATATGAGTACAAGAACACCACTCTTCCAGTAGGCGACTACAGCTTCATAGGATACGCCAGACCAGATCTCGGTAGTTGTTCTGATGGCTCCTACGAGTGGCCATGGGCTCATCTGGAGGAATCCAAGACTGACACATTCTTCATTCGCGCAATGCACAGGATGTACATCGAGGCAGACATGTTCGCACCTTCGTTCAGACCAGTCTACTTCTGGGATGCGACCCAGTTCACCGGCTCGTCCTTCGGCGCTTGGCGCGCGCTGTTCCATGCCCCCTCTCTAGCAAGCGCAGGAATCGCGTTCGAGGACGCAAGCCTAGGGAAGTCATACCCAATACTCTGGGACGGGACCCCGGAAGCGCTTTCCGGAATTGCTGCGGGGGCGCTTTCCCCCTTCCTGACCGCCAATGGGACGCATTGGACCATTACACTGCAGAACGGAGCAGATTTCGACTCTCCCCCATGCGGGCCGGTCGACCCACTCGTAGCATCCAGCGAGGTCCGATGCGAGATTGTCCCCGAGGTATTCACCGGTGAGGAAATTAGGGTAAGAGGACACGTTTGGAACAGAACCATAGAACCCGCCTACTCCGTTAACGGACGACCGATTTCTGTTGCACTTCAGTTCGACTTCGATCAGAACGGAGCGTTCGTCGGCTCTATTGAGACCCAATTCAATAGGCCACCCGAGCCTGAAGAAGGCCTAGCGACCTTCGACTACGACTTTGCATGGGCATCACAATACCAAGCGGGTACATACGGGGTAAGGGCAGACTTCAGCCAATCTGACTACTTCTTCACGGGGGATCAGGATCAGGTTCTCGCTGCAACCGGGGCGTATGGCAACGTCTCAGTAATCGGTACAACTGGATTCTCTGAACTCAACTCCCTTCCCCAGTTGTACAGAGGGCAGAACACTTCAGTCCAGGTCCGTCTCGTAGACAACGCCTACCAACCCGTGCGTGAGGTACCCGTGAACTGGTCATGGTCGGAAGACCAGTCCAGTGGGGTTTCGATCACTGACAACAATGGCCGCTTCAGAGTAAATCTGACGGATATTGAGAATCTCGGGAACTACACCCTCGGATTCACATACCTCGGCGATGAACGCCGTCAAGGAAGCCATGCAGAGGTCAACCTATGGGTCGTCTCTAGGACATACATCAACGTACAAAGCACGAGTCCCAACATCAGATCGAATGGCGATTTATGGGAATTCACCGCTGTTGTAACGGATGATAACAGGACCCCATTCGAAAAAGACGGAGGACAGGTACTGAATAGCTGTGCAGGAGAAATGCAGAGCCCGGGTGGCAACGACTTGGGAGGCAACGTAACCGTCATCTTCGAAGGAATCGATTTCGAAGATAGAACACATAGGCAGATTGTCTCCGTAGAGTGCCCTGCCTCGGGATCTATTGGATACGGCCGATACCTAGACCCTCAGCTGCTGAAGGATGACCCCTTCTCTTTCCTCCCGGACGGCTTCGGCCCAGTTAACGTGATTCTGAGGTTTGAGCAGAACCTCCCTCATGAGGGCTGCGAACCCCTTGATTCAGGGATGCTCTCCACATCAGGAGCATGGGATCCCTGCGTGACCGTAATGAATAGCGATCACTACAGGAAGGTCCTCCAGTTCCAGGTTGACGGCTTCAGCCTGATCGGCAATACCGAACTAGATGTCGATCAGCAGATAGTCTACACATCGGAGATTGATCCAGACACCGGCCAGATTCTCGAGAAGCCAATGCTCGTCACTGGCCAGCTAACCGATGAGCTAGGAGGAAACCTATCCAGCAGACAAATCAGAGTCACCTTCGAGATGGGATCGATGATATTCGACCCAATAGAAAACAGAATGAAATTCAGAGCAGGAGATACCGGCATAGAGGCGTGCATCCCTGGGGCAACAGATGAGAACGGCTTCTTCGACATCAACTGCCCCCTGGCAGGAGTGGATGCGGGAATGGCCAAGGTGAAGGTAGAGTACAACTCATGGGATCCATTGAATAACGATCGCTACAGGTACAAGAACAAGACACAGACGATGTTCTTCCCGGTATTCTCGAACTCCACAATCGACGTCTCCGAGGTCGGTCCCTTCAGGTCTGACTACCTGACCTACACCTTCCCAAATGGATCAACCTTCGACGTCCTGTACCTCAAAGAGGCATTCCACATCAACGCCAAGCTTTCGCAATCAAACGGAAAGCCAGTCGGTGGCAAGTGCGTCAACATCTATCTTGACCCCCAGGTAAACACCAGGCCAATTGCGACAGCCTTCACCAGCGATGGAACCGGTGAGTTCGTTTGGTACTCAGCCGACCCTGAAGACAATCCAAGCAGGAGGGGAGTCGAGCCCAGCGGCAATAATCTCGAAGGGTTCAGGACGGTAAGAGTCGCATACGAACCAGAGAAGTACGTGCCCGGTGGATGCGACTACGAGGCACTGGAGCCGAACCCGGTGCTAAACAGCTCCATAGCGGATATCGAGGTCCTCGTCAGAAGCAAGGTAGACATCCTGCTAAAGGAACACTGGTCGAGCCCGACTGGATATCAAGAGGGAGAAATAATCGCCGGAGAGGTCGCGATCCTCAGGGACCGTTTGGACCTCACAGTGGAGGGCCAGAGGGTCGAGTTCCACAGGCAGTTCTGGAACGGATCCGGATGGCAGACAGAGCGAGTCGAGATATTCATCACCAATGAGAGGGGTTCTGCGAACTTCTCATTCCCATACACCGGCGAACTCATCCCAGGTCACCCAGAATGGTCTGCTCCAGGAGGGAAATGGAGGGTACTGGTGCACTTCGAATCAGCAGACGCGAACAAGCCATACTTCGTCGAGCAGTGGCTGAACAGCACTCCTGAGATTAAACTCGGAGAGCCGCCATCAGCTAGCAGCGGTGGGCTCTGGACGACCCAAGTCCTAGTTCTCGCCGGGATCTCTCTTTCCACTGCGACACTAGTTGGCGCGATGATGTACAACAACTACAGAGAGCGACGCAAGGTAGAGGTCCTCCGGGGAATATTGACTGACGCCCTGATGTCACTCAAGGCTTCCAATAACTACATCGAGGCCATATTCTCCTGCTACAAGGACCTAATCAAGTACTTCAGAATGAGGGGTGCGATGAAGAAGGTCTTCGAGACCACGAGGGAGTTCGAGGACGTCATCAACAACATGCTAGGAGGGATAGTCCCACCCGAGGAGCTAGACATGTTCTTCTCCATCTTCGAGGAGGCCCGATACTCGGATCACCAGATCGGCTCCGAGGAGAGGGACCGGGCCATCCAAATTTTCCAGTCGATGATTGGAAGGATGAACAGCTCACTCGGAGACAGCTTGCTAAACAGAGCATCAGTAGCCGAGTCTTCCCTGTATGGCCCATCTGTCAAGGCCGGCCAATTTGTCGATGCAGAAGGCAATGTCAGGTTCGCTGGTATCGACGATGCCGAGGAAGACGATGGGTTCCGGATATGACACAGGCGCGATAGTGGTGCTGCTTTGCCACCCCAAGTGGCTCCCGCAGGATTCATAACACCGACTTGGGTGGCCGCGCTACCTAACCGTGAGGGAATGCTATGAGTAAGCCAGACAGGAAGACCAATGTCGCTCTGGTTTCCCTCATCGACGAATTGAAGGACCAAGGTCGTTCAACGGGTTCCCCTATCTGGAGAGACACCGCATCAAGGCTGGAGTCTAGCAGGAAAAACTGGGCCCAACCCAACCTAAGCCACATCTCCCGACACTCCGCAAAGAAGGAGACCGTCCTCGTGCCAGGAAAGGTCCTGGGAAGCGGGGAGATAAGCGGTGGTCAGACGGTCGCGGCATTCAGCTTCAGCGATGGTGCCAAAACCAAGATTGAGGCATCTGGCGGAAGAACACTCAGCATCAGGGAACTCATGGAAGAGAACCCCAATGGAAAGGGGGTTAGAATCCTTGTCTGAGTCAACTATGGTCTTCGATGCCACTGACAAGATACTAGGTCGCCTAGCCAGCAAGGTTGCCAAAGAGATGATCTCAGCCAGGAAGTCGGGCAAGCAGCAGAGGGTCATCATCATCAATGCCGAGGACGCGATAGTCTCGGGTCCCAGAACCAAGGTCCTAAGCGACTACAGGGCAAAGTACAAACTCAACCACGCAAGGAAGGGTCCTTACTTCCCAAGGATGCCTGATAAGATAATCAAGAGGACAGTGAGAGGGATGCTACCATACCAGAAGAACAGCAGCGGCAGAGGGGCGCTAAGGGACCTCAGAGTCATGATAGGAACCCCACAGAACCTCTCCAAAGAAGAGCTACCTGAGGGGCACGAGTGGGGCTCAACCGAGCACATCATTCGCAATACCCCTAACAAGTACGTCCGACTCGGCGAGATAAGCTCCCATCTGGGAGTAGATGGATCTAGATGGGGAGGCGAGTGAATTGGCCAAGAAGAAGACTCCCAAGGTCGTTAACACTAGCGGCAAGCGAAAGACTGCCATTGCCAGAGCGACCATAAAGGCCGGGAAGGGAAGGGTCCGGGTCAATGGCCAACCAATCCACATCATGGAACCCGAGCTAGCCAGGAGAAAGGCACTGGAGCCAATCAGGATCGCAGAGGCCATGAATAGAATCGACAGAGTGGACATCTCCATCGACGTCAAGGGCGGCGGGCAGATGGGGCAAGTAGACGCAATCCGTACTGCAATAGCCCGTGGCCTGGTGAAGTACAACGACGGCGCAGAGGGCGATGACGAGGAGCTCAGGGACGAGTTCGTCAGGTTCGAGAGGAAGATGCTGGTCAACGATCCACGCAGAAAGGAGCCCAAGCATCAAATGGGGCGCGGTGCTCGAAAGAAGTGGCAGAAGTCGTATAGGTAGGTGAAAAAATGCTAATCCCAGTAAGATGTTGGAGTTGCGGAAAGGTGATTGCTCACAAGTATCAGGAGTATCTGGACGCAGTTGAGGAAGGAAAGGACGCAGGCCAGGTGCTACACGACCTGGGCTTCAAGAGATATTGCTGCAGGCGCATGTTCGTCGGGCACATCGACCTCATCGACGAGGTCGCTCCCTTCAGCATCGATAGACAGCAATGAGGTCCGTCAGGGCTTTGACTGATTGCCCGCTCGCATCGAGCCCAATTGGGGCCTGTAGGTTAGTCTGGCCTATACTTCGCGGCTGGGGGTCGCGCGACCCAGGTTCAAATCCTGGCAGGCCCACCACACTGTTTCACCGATGCAAAAGGTCAGTTTCAAGGCCCTCGCCCTCTTTGCACAATCATGAGTGGTGGCCACCAAGAGAAAGGCCTCCCCGAAGCCCGAATCGATTGGTTGGCAGAGCAACTTGAGAAGCACTCCGAACTATACTACAACAGGGCTGAGCCAGAGATCTCAGATGCTGAATTCGATGCGCTAAGGGACGAGCTTGATAGCTTATCTCCTAACCATCCACAATTGAGCAGAGTCGGCTCGGACCCACCCCCGGGATCGACCAAGGTCGAACACCTGTTCAGGATGATGAGCCTGGATAAGGCCTCATCAGATGCCGAGGTGGCTCACTTCGTTGCAGAGACCACTGCCAAGGGGCGTAGGTTCGTCTGCCAACCGAAGCTCGACGGCTCAGCGCTATCTCTCGAGTATCGCAGAGGTAGACTCGTAACCGCTGCAACGAGGGGTAACGGTAGGAGGGGGGAGGATGTTACCGCTAACGCAAGGAGGATGATGAACGTGCCCGAGAAGCTAGATTGGAAGGGAGATTGCCACGTCAGGGGGGAGGTTGTAATGCCCCTGCAACTATTCAGAGAGAAGTATTCCGAAGTCGCACCAAATCCGAGAAACCTAGCAGCAGGAGCACTGCGTCAGAAGTACGTGGATGCGGGTAAGGGCAGACCAGAGGACCTGAAGTTCCTTGCATATGGCGTAGAGTTCCCTATCGCTCAGGACCGACACCCGGAGAGCCCTGGCCCCCCAGATTTCAAACTCGACTCCGAAGTCATCTCTTGGATAAGTGAGATGGGGATAGAGGTCGCTGGGAACAACGTAGTCTCCGGCGAGGATGACCAATCCACCGCGAAAGCCATCCTCGAAGTGACAAGTGAATGGTTCCAGTCACGAGACTCCGCCGAGTGGGAGATTGACGGCGTTGTTGTGAAGCTGGACAGACTCGACAAGAGAAACCTCCTGGGCGAGACCGCGCACCACCCTCGCTGGGCCTTAGCATGGAAGTTCCCTCCAGAGGAGGCATCCACTGTACTGATGGACGTATTCTGGCAGACGGGAAGAACCGGAAACGTGACTCCAGTGTCAAGGGTCGCCCCCGTCGTCGTCTCGGGCGTCACTGTCGAAAACACAACGCTCCACAACAAGGGAGAGGTCGAGCGCCTCGGAATAATGGTGGGAGATAGGGTAAGGGTTGTCAGGCGGGGTGACGTTATCCCGAAGATAACAGAGGTGATGGGACCAGCAGACGAGGATGACCTGTCAGGCAGGATGCACTCCGACGGCACCGCATTCTCAGAATCGTTGCCCACTAGAACAAAGGTCTCAGCACCGACAACCTGCCCTCGCTGCTCAACGGAACTCATCGTGGATGGGGCCTTCATCAGATGCACGAACATAGGGTGCCCATCCCGGCTCGAGAGGGCGATCCTTTACTGGTGCAGAAAGCTGGGAATGGATGGAATCGGCGAGAAGCTGGCCGAACAGCTATGCTCGTCCGGGCTCGTATCCAGTCTAGCCGACCTCTATCGCCTTGAGGAGCGTGAAAGCGAACTGATCGCCCTAGAGAGGATGGCACAGAAGTCAGCTAGCAACGTCTTGGAGGAACTCAACTCAACTAGGTCAATGACATTCAGCACTTTCATCTCTGCGCTCGGACTGCCACGGATAGGGCCTGAAATAGCCACACTAGTCTGCTCCGAGGTGAGGGATCTTGAGGAGCTAATCCAGATGACCGAGGACAGGGAGGAGGCTATTCGAAGGCTCGTATCAGTAGACCGGGTCGGCGAGACCGTGGCAACGCTGCTCCTAGATGGCATTTCCGAGAGGAAGGACGCGATAATCGACCTCCATGACCAGATCGAGATCGTACAAGGAGAACTATCGACCAGCGAAGGGATACTAACCGGCTCCACGTTCTGCATTACCGGAACTCTCAGCAGACCCAGAAAGGAGATTTCTCTCTCTATCAAGTCACAAGGGGGCAAGGTAGTCTCTTCGGTTTCTGGGAACCTGAGCTTCCTGGTAGCGGGCGGGTCATCTGGTTCGAAGCTGGAAAGGGCCAACAGACTGGGGGTGCGAGTGATATCCGAGTCAGAGTTGGATGAGATGCTGGGCGGTTCCATCTTGGAGGACCTCCCAGAAGAGAGACAGTCCACACTTGGTGACTTCTGACTAACCGTACATTCCAGTAGAGGCTCCGTCGGATTCCTGTGGCGGGTTGAGGTGGAGGGCCATCATCTCCCTGATCTGCCCCTCTATCCTCTGAGCCTCCTCCATCAACGGCTCTGGATCAAGTTGAACGGCAGGTAGGAGACCATCCAGGCAGCCGATTATCCTCGCAGCAGCACGTGCATCTGGGATGGTTCCTTGACCAATCTCGCCATCTGATTCGGCGAGTATTGCCAATGCATCTATGCCCCTCCTTCTGCATTCCCCCATCATCACGCCAGTCATTCCACTCACAAGTCCCTGCTTCAGGAGCGGAACCCCGATTTGCTTCAGCAATTCGTGTGTGGAGTCTGTAGACCCTATTCCAAGCATTGAATCCATACCCTCCTCGTCATCGAAAATACTGTGACTACTTTCTATCCCATGGGCGAACGAATCCACCATTATCGTGGAACTGACACCAGAATCAACTAGCCAATCAATTAGACTGTTAGAGAGAGGGAGGTTCAACTCAGGGGGAATCTGTATCTCTGAGGCGATCAGGACCACTTTGTCGCACTGTTCCATATTGCATATCGGCTCGCCTGCATAGAACCTCAGTGGAGGAAGGGGCTTTCCGTCATGGACTAGACATACCGGCGGGAGATTAGGGTGTCTCACGCCCCCAACCAAATCCAACTCGAGCTTTTCGACCAAGAAGTGCGCAACTATGCTACTGACGAACCCTACCGAGGGAAAACAACTCACCAGAAGGGCACCAGAAGAATTCACACCTTCGTTTACCTCGACAAGTGGAGCCTCCGCCATGATTCTACATTCCTCTCAATGGTGTTAATGGTTCCCACCCCCCCGCCTCAATTCTGCAGGACAAGGATAGAATGGCCACCAACCAGGATTACCAGATTTCTCCGTCCTCGTGGAACCGGTTCGAGGAATGCCCAAGGAAATACTGGCTTTCCCGTCAAGGCCTCCCTAGGAAGGCAAGTATGGCCGCTTCGTCAGGTACAGCAATTCACAACACCGTAGAGGATTTGTGCAATCTGGACATTTCAGACAGGGACGAGGGCGAAATGGGATGGCTACATTCCACAGCCAGAGAAGCCCTCGAAAGAAACTGGAAGGCTGAGAGGCAGGAGTTCTTGGGAACCCAAAGGCATCCAAGGTGGAAATCTGAGATGTTTAGTAAGGCTCACGATGGCCTAATCGGGGCTCTGGGCTTCCTCTTCGAGAAGGCCGGATTGTCAAAACGAGAACTCTCGGAGGTTTCGATTCAATCCTGGAGGCAAGTCCAAGACATCGTTCTGGAAACCGAGGCTACCCTGGAGTCCGATTGTGGCAGGATGATGGGTAGACTGGATCTTTTGCTCCTTGATCCCTCCTCTAGCGAGGGGGAAGTCGGTTGGATAGTTGCAGACCTCAAGACAGGAAGGCCACCGAGATCAGGACTCGACGAGAAGGTCAGAAGGCAGTTACTGTTCTACAGGGACCTAGCGAAGCAGAGGAGCCCAGAGCAAAACTCGATCACTGCAGAGGGATGGTACTCTTCGAACGAGAAAATCTACGTTGCACACGGTCCTTCCATTTTGGAGGAGGCAATCGATGCATGGGGGTCGATGAAGGTCACTGAGGAACCCTTCCAAGCAACCCCTAGTGAATCCGCTTGCTCATTTTGCGATTGGAAGGCATGGTGCCCAGATTGGTGGGTCTCTCGGAGCGAAGGACTACTTGATGGCAGTGGAATGTTCAGAGACGAAGTAACCGAACTAGTGAGGCTCGATCACGATTCAGGAGCCGCACTTTTCGAACGAACCACGCCCACCGATCAAGAAGGGTCACTTGCAGGATCGGACTATAGATTCGGTGCTATCCTCAAGGGAAAAGCACTTGAGCAGATAAAGCAGTTTGAGCAGGATGAATCAGGAGGTTACCTGTTTCTGGGAAGCGTCAGAGTCGATGGCACAATCGTCCACATGGGGGACTGGTCGGAGATTCTCCCATGGGCCCCTCTCCTAAAGTCGACTTCCTATTGAGTCCAGTACTTCTTCTACGGATCCTTTGAATTTCTCAGGATACGCTCTCATGAACTTCCACAGCAGAAGAAGTGTTGCCCCTGCATCCGCATCCGCACTATGGGATCTTTCCAACCCGATTCCGAATCGACTGCAAAGCAATCCGAGTTTGTGTCGACCGGGAACATTGAAACTCCTAGCAAGAACCAAGGTATCCACAATCGCCAGGGGCTGGGGAGCCCCTCTTCCAATCCTGATACATTCCATTTCCACAAACCTCCAATCGAATGCCAAAACATTGTGCCCGACAATGACAGCACCATCCATCAGATCAATCATTGAATCCATATGCTCTTCGAAACTCCCTACTCCACGAACATCATCACTGAAAATACCGTGCACGTTGCTCGCCTCACTTGGAATCCTACATCCAGGATCGACCAGTGAATTAAGATTCAAATGAGAGCCATCAGAATCACTACCCACCAGCGCAAATTGTACCACCCTATCCTCTCGGGGGTTGAATCCCGTAGTCTCCAAATCGAATCCAAGAACCCTCAAGCCATCCAGAATTCCCGAACCCACGTCCACTCCCTCTCGCCATCCTGCATGAACCCTACCAAACTACTACTCTCGTCTACAAAGCCCAACACCCATATGAGGGAGGTCCATCTTTCTCGCTTCATGGAACAGGACGGGCGAAGGGCTTCAGCACTCCTGATTCTACTGATGCTGACCCAATCCCTCGCTGGCTGTGGGGGGATTGGCCCCGGTAGCCCGAATGCGAACCTCACCTCTGATAGAGACATGGTTAATTCTGGAGAGTCAGTTAACTTCGATGCCCGCTCTTCCACTACTCCCGAACCGACAATAATTGACGAATACAGATGGGACTTCGGGGACGGTGAGACTAAGACGACAAAGCAGGGTGTAATCAGCCATCTTTTCGACAAGGCAGGCGTCTTCGAGGTGAGAGTTGAGGTCTTCAATGACAACGGAGACTCCGATTCGGCGTTCATAACAATCTTCGTCAACGCAATTCCAGAAATCATCCTGGACATTCCCGACTTCGTGAAATCCGGTCAGGAGGCCAGGCTAGATGCTAGCTCATCCTTTGACCCAGAGGGTGGGGGAGTTGAAATTGTCTGGGATTTCGATGCAAGCACAGACTCTGACGGTGACAGCGACCCCCTCAATGATGAAGATGGCAGGGGGGCAGTTACTCGACTGACCAGCTCCTCGGCAGGGAATATTACCGGTTCTGTTACTGTGACCGATGACAGTGGTGGGGCAAACACCACCCTCTGGACACTGCGCGTAATCTCCCGCTCGTTCCGAATCATCTGGGAGGAGGTTCACGTCGACTACGACTGGTCGGGTTACCTTGAGCAAGAGGATTTCCATGAGATCCAGTTCCAGCCGGGCGATGGAGCCAGGCTGATTGACGTTACAGCGACCCTCACGTTGACTCGCGATATCCTGCCGATTATGTGGCCGGAGGACAACTTCACCCTAGAGGTCGACAACCCCTCATCAGGGTGGTCTTACAGCGTAGCAACCACTCAAGAAAACATCACACAGAACTCCTCAGCGACAATAGAGAGGAGCGAGATGAACCCTCTACCACAATCCGATTACACTGTATATGCTGACTCAAAGGAAGCATTGGAGGAATCACTACTCAGTGATCCTGATGGACGATTCGGACAGGGCGACTGGTTCTGGATAATCACGGCTTTGGAATGCGATCCCGACACGCCAGTAGATGGCGTGGATCCGGATCAAGGCAACGACTGGACATTGGAAGCGCAATTCGTAGTGCTAGTTCTAAGGGTCAGCGAAGTAAGCGTCTGATCCCCTTAGCGAAGACCTTTCAACCACCACTCTCTGGCCAATAACATGGTAAAGTCGTTAGAGATCACCAAGGTGTCCATACGCGACCGACTGGTCGTGACGCAAAGGTGAGCATGAAAGACCCACAGGACTACGACTTCTCACCTAGGGCCAGTATTTCGGGAACCACACTCAGCCTGGTAAACGAATCGGGAGACCCCTCATCTACGTTCGAACTCGACGCCGAGCAAATCACTACTGCGGAGAGGGATAGGATGGTTGAACTCCGGGTGAAGTTCTCAGTTGAGGGGATGCATGGCGTCCTAACTCACAAGACTCCTCAGCCTATGACGGGACCAAAGTCGAAGAAACTCGCTCAACCAAGTTGGAAGACACTCCTCCCCCTATCGATGTAATTTTCACCGTCGGGATTAAGCCGGACCCTACTGTCCAGAAGTTGCTGGACCCATAGTGTAGCCTGGATATCACATGAGCTTGCGGAGCTTGTAACCCGTGTTCGAATCGCGGTGGGTCCGCCAATCAATGATGGGCGACCGGTTCAATTAGTCACAGCCGTTGGACCTATTCTGGACCCATAGTGTAGCCTGGATATCACTCTAGCCTCCGGAGCTGGAAACCCGTGTTCGAATCGCGGTGGGTCCGCCACGAGCACACCACCGGTTAGATTCAAGCCAAATTACACTCACGACGCTGCATGGCATTCGTATCGGAGAGGAGGGTCGACTTTCCAATGGTGGACTTGGCTAAAATCGTCTACTATCCAAGATTCTGGGACATGGCTCACAGATTCTATGAGGAGTCATGGGAGTTCTCATGCGGCCTTCACTACAACGAGATCCTGTCTTCTCACAACATCGCCTTCCCTCTGGTACATAGCGAGGCTCAGTTCATCCATCCCATCTCCTATGGCGATACGGTGAATTGTACGATTACCGTTCCCAAAATAGGAAAGACATCTATCCAATGGCACTATGAATTCAGAAACCAGGAGGGGACGCTCTGCTGGACGGCAGATCAGATAACGGTGTGCACTGATATGCGCGAGGTCAAGTCAAAGTTGGAGGTTCCTGATTGGATGAGGGAAGGCCTGTCCAAGATGAGTCCATAGCCCTAATCCTTCGGCCATTTCTTCGATAGCGCCTTGGTCAGTGACTCGTCCATAATCGCATCCCACCAGTTAGCATCCCTCCAAACAGCATACCTCCCACGGATGCCTCGCATATCTGCACCATCGAGCCTAGCGCCCTGGAGGTTGGATAATCCAAGTCGGGCCTTAACCATCTTTGCACCTCTCAAATCAGCGCCATCGAGTGCAGCCTTCATCAAATTGGCATCACGAAAGGATGCTTTTCGCAAATCTGCCCCAGATAGATCCGCCCCCTCCAAATCTGCCCTGTCGAGCCTCGCTCTCCTCAAATCTGCCCCAGATAGATCGATACCGCGCAGGTCTTCGCCGACATGAGAGGTGAATGACCAGTCCTTGCCTCCCTCTGCCATCTCCTCACCTCTTCAATGACAGTTTGTCTAGATGGTCTCTGCCAGCCTCAGTCAACACGACGTAAGAGTTCTTCCGAGGCCTTCTGCGAGGATACTCGAGGAAGGAACCAACTCCTCCCGGGCCTCCTTCCAGCATCCTTCCAATGTACAAGGAAACATTCCACTTCTTGACGGACCTTTTTGTCCAAATGCCAGTGTCTTCGATCAGTCTCCTCAGATCCCTTGGAGGGGTATTCCCCTCCTTTTCCACAGATCTAATGTATTGTATCGCAGCCAATACCACGTCTGATTTGTTTTCGATGCTGCATGAGTTCAGAAGCCTCGCGAATGATGAACCCCTATCAGGGAAACCACTGGCTCGAATGGATTCCAGGGTGTTCTCCAAAGCCTCCTGTCTCGCAATCCTAACTCTGGAAAGTGTGGAAGACCAAGTATCCTGGTTTGTCACCTTCAGCCATCGATCGCTGGCCTCCCTTGTATAGTCTGCTAGATTGATGTCTTTTGAGCCGAGCTTCAGGAAAAGTCCGCCCAGTTCATCAGACTTCTTAGCAGACATGAATCCCCCTACGAGGGCATACTTATCAGGTTATTTTTTCTCTCCTTTCCTTTACACCTCGCCAAAAAACCACCATCCGTGAGATTCAAAGAGCATCCGCCCAACGCTGCGTCGTGAGCGACGAAACCGACGGAGGTTACCCACTGGTCCTGCACTCCGAGGCAGACCCATCTCGATTGGGCGGAACAGCGGTTTGTGGCTTCTCCACGGTAGGTTCAGTGGGTGTAATCGCTACATCTCATCTGATTAGCTCTCTGAAATTAGGCCCGATGGGGACTGTTCTGCATCCAAAGTTCCCTGCAGTAGCTTTGATCCACGACTCGATACCAAAGCATCCAGTCAGAGTCTACCAAGGTGATGGGATCGGGGTCTTCACTTCCGAGATTCAATTCACAAGCGAGCACGATATCTACTTCGCGAATACCGTGCTAGAGTGGTTCACTAAAGGCGGTTTTGACAGGCTAATAGTGATTGACGGGGTAGTTAGTAATGATTTGGGAATCAAGGAGGATAGCGAGCTATGGGGGGTCTCCTCCACCTCAACAGGGCGAGACCAACTAGACAGCTCAAGCATCCAGAGGATCCAGCAGGGAGTGGTGACTGGCATAGCTGGATACCTGATAGCGGAAGGGGAGAGGAGAGGTTTGGACGTCACGGCCCTTTTGGCCGAGTGCAACCCGATTTACCCGGATGCAAGAGCAGCTCTGATTGCCGTGGAAGGGCTGAGCGAGCTAGTCGGGATCGAGGTACCGGTCGACGGTCTTCTGGAGGATGCTAGAAACATCGAAGAAAGAGTCCGAGAGGCCTTCGAGAGAGCCCAGTCGAATGCACTCCCAGCACCAGATTCCGGAGACGACGAAGACGACGTCCCAATGATCTACTGATTAGTAGAACGGGTTGGTTCCTGCATCGTGGTCAGTCATATCGACAACCGCAGTAATCCCGGGAACACCCTCTGTGATCATCACCTCGATCCCTTCCTTCAGAGTGACGTCGACCATGCCGCAACCCTGGCAACCGCCCCCGAAAGCGATCATCGCCTTGCCATCATCGACGCCGACAAGGTCGACATGCCCCCCATGGGACGCTACGAGCGGATTCACCTGGTTCTCTATCACTTCCGCGACCGACTTGGATACGTCATCGATCCATAGTGGGTTCGGGTTCTCGAAACTAAAACCGCCCCCCATCAGAGTTTCCTTGTAATCCAGAACCGTACCATCCAGGTATGGGGCGCTTCTTGCACCTACGAAAACCGTCATCCCATCTACCTCGGTCTTGATATCATCATCTTGTGCATCCTCGAATCCAATCAACTGCAAGTCATACTGGAAGCCCTTTGGGCCCCTGCCAAGAATCACGATCTTGAGAGCTACCTCATCATCGTCGGCCTGCTCGGCGAACTTTTCCAGCATCTCTCTTGCCTTGTCAGTTATCTCCAGCATACTGTTGGTGGCAGCGAACCCTCATTCTTCAACCTGTTCTCTTTCAGACAAACTAATTCACCTGATGCCGAATCGAACGCATGTGGCACTTGATACCATGGGCAGACCCCTGAGGGATCTGAGGGTGTCAGTCACTGATAGATGCAACTTCAGATGCAGGTACTGCATGCCCAGAGAGAGGTTCGGTAAGGAGCATAACTTCCTTCCCAAGAGTGAAATCCTGTCCTACGAGGAGATTCAGAAGTTCGTCTTGGCATGCAAGCCGCTTGGATTGAGAAAGGTGAGGATTACGGGGGGCGAACCTCTCCTCAGGAAGGACCTTCCGAAGTTGGTGAGATATATCTCAGACTTGGGAATAGAGGTAGCCCTCACTACAAATGGGTCATTCCTCAAGAGGGAGGCAGCAAGACTTGCCGAGGCTGGATTGGACAGAGTCACGATCAGCCTAGATGCAGTGGACCAGGAACTTCACTCTAGAATCACCGACTCCAATGTGACTGTCGCCGACATTCTAGATGGAATCCATGAGGCGATCAGTCGTGGCTTGGGTCCAGTTAAGGTAAATTGCGTGGTTCAGCGAGGAGTGAATGAGTCACAGATCCCCAAGCTAGTCAGACAGTTCAGGGGAACCGGGGCGATCGTCCGATTCATCGAGTTCATGGACGTGGGGGGGACCAATGGCTGGACTCGGGGGCAGGTCGTGCCAACCTCTGACATTCTGGAGTTCCTTTCTGACGAGTTCGACCTTGTCCCATTAATGCGAGACTCCCCAAGCGACGTCGCTTCTAGATGGGGCCATTCCGATGGCTCCGGGGAAGTCGGATTCATATCATCCGTCTCCCAGCCGTTCTGTGGAGATTGCGTGAGGGCACGTCTATCATCCAACGGGAAGCTGTTCACCTGCCTGTTCACTTCCATTGGGCATGACATGTCGGAACTGATTAGGGGCGAGGGCGATGTTTCCAATCTGAACGAGGCGATCAAGGAAGTATGGACAAGAAGGTCTGACAGATACAGCGAGGACAGGTCATCTGATACCTATTCACTGCCGAGAGTTGAGATGTCTTACATCGGCGGCTGAATAGACATCGCTGCCTCCACTATGGCCTCCCAGGGTGCATTGGCCCTGAATGAGGGCCTAGCATAGCTCGATACTCCTGCCGAATGACCTGCTTCGTTGAGCATATCGACTATCCTCCTAGGACTAGGAGGCGCACCTGATCCTATCCATGCGGCAAGATCGTCAACCACAACGAGATGACTGGAAGAAATCACACCCGACTCCTCGGAAATGTGCCTCACGCTCCTTGCGACTTTCCTCCTCTCGGCTTCGACTCTGCGTTCGTCCCAGCCAAGTGGGTCTCCCACAGTGAATTCCGGTCCACATGACTCCAAAGCCCTCTCCTCGGTCATGGAGGACATCGCACCTCGATCACCCATCGACCGAATCCATAGGGGCCCCGAGACTCTTGGATCGGTCCTATCTATGGGATATTTCAGAGGCAGCATGCAGTGCATAGGTAGGTGAACGAGAGAACTATCGTGGTGCAAACCAGAGTCGATTGAGGCAACAACCTCCTCCTTGGTGGGAGCGTGCACCCTCCATCCGATGCTGTCCTCCAATTCATTGGCAGAGGAAACGCTCTTGAGAACTCTGAAAGAAACCCTCAGGTGGTGCGAATCCCAGACCGAGAGCAGCGGAATAATCGACCTATCGTGTCTTGCAGCCACTCTGGAGAAAGTAGCCAGCATCACCCTCATGCCCGAGTCGTGAGCGAGGCTATCGGTCCTTACTCTAGCTCCATACCGCCTCATGAGGGCAGTTCCCGACGAGCCAGTCAGGGCTGCAGTGTCCGTCGCACTTACTTCCAACACGCCGCTTCTGGCCATGGATTGCATGGCGGAATCAATGAACGGCATCGGAGAGCCATATGGATCGATATCAACCCAGTGTCTGCCACTTCGTAGGACGACGGACCTGAGGTCACCCTTCGAAGGCTCCAGTATCCCACCACCGCGGGGAGGGAACTCACTATGAGAAGCCTCAGCCCACTTCAGAGCCTCTTCCTCCAGGTCCACAATCGTGGCAGAGATCCTCTCGGTCTCCTCTGGAGACAATTCGTTAAGCCACCTCCTAGCCCTAAGACCTGATGCAGTAAGGCCATCAAGGGCATATACCGTACCTTCACCGAGGATCCCCAAATCCAAAGCATGCCTGAACAGGAGGACGCTCCTGGTTCTGCTGCCCGCCATCGCAGGATTGTAGAACACCCTGCCAGAGGACTTGGTTCCCGGGCCCTGCCCTTCTTCAGGCAGGTTTGGGAGGAGCATCAGCGTCCTACCCTCCCTATGGGGGACTCCTCCGTCGGCAATCGGCATGGTTCCCGGAGGAGGACCTAACAAAAGGAATTGGCCATCAGTAGTGGGAGAAGACTACATCGTCATCGGAGTGAGTGACCAATCTTCCATTATCCACAACTGTACCAACTTTCCTGCTTCCAGGCAATCGACTGCTAATCCACTCCTCGATCGCTTCAGCAGAGTCCTCCGAGACCGCAATCACCATCCCCATCCCCATGTTGAACGTCCGATACATCTCCACACGGGATACCGAACCTACATCTGAGATCCACTCGAACTCTGGCTGTGGTTCAAGCGGGCTATCGATGTGCCAGCCGAGGCTGTCATGGAGTCTGAGGAGATTGGACAACCCCCCTCCCGTGATGTGCGCGATTGCCTTGACACACTCAGGACCCACTATTCCCCCAGCTTTGCGAGATTCCAAAACAAGATCAACCACTGGATCGACATAAATTCGAGTCGGATTCAATAGCACCTCAGCTAAAGTAGGACGCGAATCCGCCTCGATGAATCTCTCGATTTCTCTAGAACTGTGACTAGGATTGAAGGGACACGTATCTTCGAGGGAGCAGCCCGACCTCTCGATCACGGCACGGACTAGGGTGTATCCGTTAGAGTGAATTCCACTGCTTGGAAGGCCAATCAAAATATCTCCCTCCTTCAGATTCTGTCCGGTTATTCCCTGGCCCTTGGGGAACCATCCCAGAGATGTGCCAGAGAGATCAAGCTCCTTGACTATCCCAGGAAGTGTTGCAGTCTCCCCTCCAGCAAGAGTAATCCTGGCCGCTTCGCAAGCTCTGGAAAGGGAAACTCCCAGCGTAGCATGGACCTCGGGGTCCGCAACCGGCACTGCAATGTAGTCCACGAAAGCCAGAGGCTCTGCCCCGACACAAATCAGATCATTCACGTTCATAGCCACGCAGTCGAATCCAACCCCCCCAAGATGGCCAACCTCATTCGCTATCTGTAATTTCGATCCCACACCATCAGTAGCTAATGCTAGACAGGACTCTCCGAACTCGATAACACCTCCGAATCCACCCGGTAGGTCAACTGGTGCCCCCAACTCCCCCTGTCTTCTATTAGACCGGGTCAACGACCCAATCAAACTAGCCACAGCCTCCCCCTCAAGGTCTATGTCGACCCCACTAGATGCGTAGTCCAATGGGTCCTCCATGCTACGCCGCAGAGAGGTAGCAATTTCATCCTCTCGGAAGACAACTCTCATTTGCGAAGTTATTCATAAAATAATCTCCAATAATTATGATAATATTGGCCGAATTTAGACATTTTACTTATAAATAAAAAAGTCAATATAGTTTATATGTTAAAGGTATTTGCCCAATCTTACGGATAGTGTGAACACTATGTATAACAAGAAAATGATAGCAATGATGCTTACCCTGAGCATGCTAGCGGCTAGTCTCGCTGGATGCGCAGGCGGGGACGATGACTGGGACGCAGACGATGCGGCCAGCGACGTCAGTGTAGTATGGGTGGAGTCCGGATGGGACCCCATCATCCCCAACCTGAATGCCGGCGAGATGTGCGACGTAATCATCTCGGCCATGACCAAGACGGAAGCGCGCGACCAAGTCGTCGACTTCACCAGGGCCTACTACACAAGTAGCCAGGGTGTAATCGGTGGATCTGGATCCGCAGCCATAAGCGATGTCTCCGAGCTAAATGCAGCTGGAGTCACCATCGGAGTACAGTCCGGGACGACCTCTGACCTGTACGCTGCTGAGAACCTTGCAATGGCTACCACCTCTGGATACGAGGACTTCCCATCGGTGATCGCGGCTCTGAATAACGGAGACGTCATGTACGCAATGGGAGATGCACCCGTACTATCCTTGGAAGGCACTCTGATGACGACCTTCTCAGATGAGAACTTCGGTTTCGCTGTCCGTGAGGACTCAGGCGACCTACTAGATGTTCTAAACGTGGCAATCGGGGCTATAGTCGACTCAGGAGAGTACGACTCGATATACGCTGCATCCTTCAACGGAGCAGTCACCCTTGCGGATGACAGCACCGCCGACACCGCTACTGCGTACCCGGACGATTTCGATGCATCAAGCGATCTCGCTAGTGTCCTCGACTCCGGAGCACTGAGAGTCTGCACAGATCCGTTCTACGCTCCTTTCGAGAGCTATGACGCAGACGGCAACGTCGTCGGATTCGACGCAGACATCGCACACGCGATTGTCGACGAGGTCGCAGCCCACTACATGGGCACCGCGAACCCGTCCTTCGACGGCGAAGCACTGCCAGAACCAGCTCAGCTCATCAGGATCGGTTTCCTGAACGACGCTACCGGGCCAATAGCCCAGTTCGCCGCACCGTTCTCATATGTGTGGGCACAGGCTCAGGATGACCTGAACGCAGTCGACTCCGCCAACTACGTCTTCGAGGTAATTGAGGCAGACTCCGGCTGTGACGGTACTATGGCCCAAGCGGCTGCTCAGTCCCTGATTGACGCAGGCGTAGTGGCAGTAGCCGGTGCAGCTTGCTCCGGTGCATCAATGGGCGCTAACGCGGTGCTCTCCGCAGCTGGGATCCCAATGATCTCCTACGCGAGCACCTCACCTGCTCTAGAAAGCGACACAGACTACCCGCACTTCTACAGGATCGTTCCAAGCGATGCTCTGCAAGGACAGGCAGCTGCTGACATGATCGCAGCTTCGGGAGTCAGCAACACGGCCATCATCCACATGACGAACAGCTATGGTGCCGGACTAGCCGACGCAGTTGTTGCCAACTTGGGCGCAGCTAACGTATGCTTGCAGGCAGGTTACGAGGAGACCGCGACCGACTTCGCAGCAGCAGTTCAGTCTGTGATCGATGCAGGATGTGACTCCGCGTTCTTGGCCTCTTACTCCGCTGACGGCGCTATGATCGTCGAGACAATGGCAGGGCTAGGCGCTGCGATCCCGACCTTCAGCGCTGATGGAATGGCCGGCGAGGCAGCCCTCAACGACTACTCGGCACCTGCAGCAGCCAACCTGCTACAGGTCACCAAGCCTTCGGCAGCATCTGGTGCAGGCGTCTTCGCGGCTGAATGTGCCGCCGATGCGGTCTGCTCTACAGGAATCTACCAGAATGAGGCGTACGACACGGTCATGATGATCGGACACGCTGCTATGCACGAAGATGGGGCAAATATGGCTTCACACATCGAGATGGTTGGGAACGGCTATGCTGGCGAGAGCGGCACTCACACCTTCCTGGCCAACGGCGATGTCGGAGGCTCGGGATACGATGTATGCACCTTCCACCACGTACCAACCTATGGCGAGTACTTCAACTGCGACAGGATGTGGAGCATTGCTGACGGACTTGCGGACGTACCGTGGGCAGGAGCAACAGTGAAGATCGGCTTCCTGAACGACGCTACAGGACCTATAGCCGTCTACGCCGGTGGGTTCGTGGCATCCTCCCAGATCGCACTGGGACTAGCCAACACCATCGGGTACAGCAGTGGTGTGCAGTTCGAAATCGTCTATGCTGACTCCGGTTGTGACGGTACAGCAGGCGCAACTGCTGCTCAGGCACTAGTAGATGCTGGCGTTTGGGGAGTAGTCGGGGCAGCTTGCTCCGGAGCCTCGATGGGCGCCAACGCGGTTCTTGCCGCAGCAGGCATCCCACAGGTCTCCTACGCGAGCACCAGCCCAGCGCTAACTGACGCAACGGCCTACCCCGGATTCTTCAGGGTCGTCCCAAGCGACGCCTTTCAGGGATCAGTGGTCGCAGACGTCATGATGGCCGACTCACAGGACAACGTCGCTGTGATCCACATGACAAACGCATACGGAGCAGGTCTTGCTGACGCGTTCGTAGCCAACATGGACGCGGCTCACATCTGCACCCAGGTCGGTTACGAGGACACTTCGACCGACTACGCCACCCTGGCCCAAGCTGTGGTGGATGCGGGATGCACATCCGCGCTACTGGTCTCCTACG
>CAXEIX010000003.1:0-21037 GCA_963996605.1 uncultured Candidatus Poseidoniales archaeon
GGAAACCATCGCTGATTCCTCTATCCTGAAAGTGACCGACTCCCCTGGTCCCAATTTTACGAGATTGTTTGACTCAGGATCGTATGAATCGAGTAATTCAGGTGATACCTGCCATAGAGAAACTGCCGCTATCAGGAGGAGGAACGCAGATGACGCGGTTGTAATACGCGCCCATCTCCTCCTTGCTGCAGACACAACCCCGCCTCCAGCCATTCATCTATCAGGGTTGTTTCAGTATGTGAAGCCCAGTGCTCCTAGCTTTTCCGGCAAGTAGGTGTCAGTAACGAAGTCTAGACCGTACTTGGCAAGAGACTGCTGCTCTGCCTTCTTACCAATCTCCTGCATCAACTGGATCTGCTCCTGCCACCAACCTGTTGCGAACCTGGGATCACTGAGCTCTGCATTCAGAGCATTCAGATCTTGCTTAGTCAAATCGTCGCTTGGGAGGTCGTAGGCCAGGATATCATCTGCGGTGATTCCCAGATAGGTCGCTTCCTTCGTCGCCAAGTACTCAGAGATATGGGCTGTCTTTATCGCCCCATAAGCTATGCTTGCATAGATCCTAAATGACCACGGATCGCAGTCTGCGAATACCATAATCGGCTTATTCCACTGATCGCTCATCCTCCTCATTATCCTCCTAGTCGATCTAGCCGGTTGTCCCTTCAGATGAACTAGCGCGCATCTTGCCTCCTCATCAAAACCATTCTCCACGAGCCTGTCGAACATCCCGCCGGTCTCAATTGCCATGACGAAGTCTATGTCCTCGTCGATCATACGTAACTTCTCAGATTCCACGTTGTACGGTACTCCATAACCGGAATCGCCAACGTCGTCACGACAGTTAATCCTCATCCAGTCACCTTTGCGATTCCTCTCTTCGAAGGTCACATTGCCAATTATTCGCGCTCCGTCCTCTTCGGGTCTAAGCCCGAAGTCCTCTCTCAGACATTTAGTAACAATTTCCAGGTCTTCTGAGACGCCATTACTCTCATTCTGGCTGGAGAACTTTCCGTGCCCCCATCCCTCAGAGATGTAGTACATCTCCCTAAGTGTGGAGGTCTTTCCATCAGAAATCATACCTTCCACGAATTCTGTGATATGCAGGGCCCTCAGCAGTTGTCGGGCCGAACCTAGTGAGGTTGCGTCCCTAATCGTCTTCTTCTTGCCATACTTGTACACTCCCAGATTCTTGTCGAATCCGATGTTCGACTTCGATCTCACAGGGAGGGTCATTGTCGGGGGGTTCCCCTTCAACATCTTGTCATGCATCTCTGAGGCGACCCCATGCAATGCATCGACCACCTCCTCCTTCGTCTTCTGTCTATCAATCGTCATTCAACTTCCTCCGCATCATTAGTTGAGAAGTTACCAAACAGGCTTGTCTGCCCGCCCTCCAGAGACGAGGGTTGCGAAACCTCACTCTGTTCCGCTCTTTCCTTAAGTTGAGAAATCGACTCTACAGGATTCTGGAACTCTGATTCTGCAGCCTCTAGTGCCTCTGATTTCCTTAATTCCTCAAGCAGCTTCTCGTCGATCTTGGTCGCTCCGATAACTTCCCCGTTGCCTCTATAGAAAATCTCCGCATCACTCCATTCGCCCTTTCTAAGGCCCGAGACACCGAAGTGAATTGTCGTAGCAGAGCCAGGATTTAGTGTGTCCAGCCTCCAAGCCCAGAGGCCATTCGCTTGTTTTTTTCCTCCAAGGGCGTTTTCTACTATTGACGTCTCTTCATTTTCAGGCCATTTGGCTAGTATCGTATACGCCCTTGCCCTGGCAGTGTAGTTGTAAATCGTAATTGAGCAAGTGGCAATCTTCCTCTCAGCATCCCACCCTAACTCTTCCTCACAGAATACAGCATCCATTATCTTCGTGATTATTGGGGCTAAATCCGGCTCCTCTCTCGATAGCAATTCCGAAGACTTCTTCGAAATTTCCGGGAGAATTATGTTAATCAGCTCGAACTTCTCTTTGGCCTTCTTCCTCTGCGAACTCTTCTTCAGATGACCCTTCAGACCTCTGCCAACCTCTAGCATTGCTAGTCTAATCTCCTCGAAAACCTCTTCATTGTCTGAAACAGCCTCCTTTGCCTCGCTAGTGAATTGCACATTTGTTGATGCAAGGTGGATTAGGACCGCCGCAGGACCCTTGGGAATGCCCTTCCCTCCGGGATGATCCAACCCGTACCGCTTCCAATCGACGGCCTCGAGGCCCTTTGTTAGGAGACAACCTCCCTGTTGATACATCAAGGGGACTCTATTCGCGAACCGTAGAACTTCTATTGGCCCGTCTGCACTAAGATTCCCTCCAAACACCAACCCAACTTCAATTTGAAACGGATTCCCTTGAGTAACCTTGGGACCCCTAGTGATGGTCGATGCGAAACGAGAGTCTATGGCTTTCGACAGTCCCTTTTTGATCAGCAAGTCCTCGATCGGAGAAAGACAATCAGTAGGTGGAGATAGCAGTTTGACTTTCCTGAAGGCCGATACCATTCCCTGTGCATCGTCCGCCGAGATCCGCTTTGGACTCCTTCCTTCGTCCAATCCCGCTGCCGCAAGGATTTCCCGTGCTGCTCTCATACTGACTCCAGAGAAATTGTGCCTGAGAAAAGAAGTCATTTTTCTCTCTTCAGACTCCTTCAACATCCTCTGAAGAGATCCCAGCTGTATTCCATGTGGATGGGGGCGTATCTCGCTAACTTCACGTGGCAACCTCTCAGTAGTCCTTTGCCAGTCACCTTCTTCGATAATACTCCCATCTCTATCTCGGACCACTAGAGAGATACTTGCATGAGGATTTACAATTGAAGTCATCCGGAGGTATTGGTGAACAGACTGCCTCCCCCTCTGGTATTTCGCTCTCATTTCGCACTCTACCCTTAATCCATGAGAAATACTCTCCTTTGTTTTCTCATCCAACCAAATATCCCTGGTTTCGCCTGATTTTATTGCTCGATTCCTCCTTGTGTCAATGCCTAATTCAACGAAAACCGCAGATGAGTCTTTGACAATCTTAGACACCACCTTTGTCTTTGAACCCGCAGTCAATTGACTGTACATCACGACTCCAGTGATGCCAATTCCTTGCTGACCTCTGGTTTGTCTGATTGCGTGGAACCTCGATCCTAGTAGAAACTTTCCAAATACATTCTCGATGTCCTCCCTGGGTATTCCTGGACCATTATCTTGCGTAATCAGCCTCAGGCGGTCTCCCTTCATTCTCTTTATTTCCACATTTATCTCAGGGAGTATCCTTGCCTCCTCACAAGCATCTAGAGAGTTATCAACTGCTTCCTTTACTGCTGTGATGATAGATCTCTGAAGGGTATCGAATCCTAGGAAATGTTTGTTCTTCTCGAAGAACTCGCTAATTGAAATCTGCTTTTGTTTGCTAGAGAGTCTTTCTGCAGGGTCCATTCATCCACCACCACCAAGTCCTCCCTTGTCCGAATGACTAGGGGCTTGCAAGGTAGCCCATGGCCGCCACGAGACCGCTATTGAACAATGCCCCAAGCTCTAGGCGTAGTCACCCGTTTCAGAGGAAAATCTCTGGATGCCATGCAGTTATTTTCCCAGTGAAGGCACTGGTCATTACTGTCAGAGGACTTGCGAGGTACAGCTTTCCCGGGCCCGAACGACCCTGGAAGTTCCTATTTATCGCCGAAACAGTAACCTGTTCGGGGTCATCACTCACCCCTGGCCCTGCTCCTATGCAAGCCCCACATCCTGGATCTATGAGTTTCACACCCACTCTCTCGAACGTTTCAGTCCACCCCATGGTCATTGACAGCTCCTTCACAGACTTTGATCCGAACTGGATGTAGCAATCTACTCCATCCGAAACAACGAGTCCCGCATCTAGTGCGGCTTCGCAAACCATAGCGTAGTACGAGAAATCATCATCCTTGCCCGCAGTGCACGAACCAGCATAGGCAATATCGATTGCAACATCCCCGATATCGTCAATGTAGGCACCATTTGTTGGATCGGAGGGAATTCCCTCGTCGGGGCTACCCGGATGAGCAACCATTGGTCTAATCTGAGATAGATCAATTTCGTGAACCCCCCCTCCATACACCGCTCCGAAATCTGGTAAAACAAAATCTCGTCTAATTGATGCAGCATCGAGATCTTCTCTACGAGAGATCAACCAGTCTACGGTAATTTCGTCAGCTTCACAAATCCCAGTCTTAGCGCTACATTCGGTAGCCATATTGCAAAGAGTTGCCCTCTCATCCATGGAAAGGCTCGCTAAACCCTCCCCACCGAATTCCATACTCATGTCCAAGGTCTCTGATTCCGCAGCAAATCGCCACAGTATATGCAGAATCACATCCTTTGCAGTGCAACCTGGGTCAAGCTCCCCGATTAATTCGAAGCGAATACTCTCGGGGACGTTGACAAATGCAAATTGATTGTGAATCAGGTTCGCATACTCTGTCGAACCTACTCCATATGCTAGCGAATTTGATGCTCCTCCCATGCAAGTATGCGAATCTGTAGCCTGGATGAAATCGCCGACATCTATGAATTCCTCTCGAGCTACTTGATGACATATGCCCGGACTAACCCCGTCCTTCGCGGAGTAGTCTCGCACTCCGGTATGCTCTTGGAAAGAGTTCTGCATATCTCTCAGAGTCTGGATCTTGTCAGTGAATTTTCCGAATCTCGGTACACCGGTAGCATATAGCAGATGGTCCTCAAAAACAGCAAATTTGGAGGGACTAGGAATTTTGTAATCCTCGCCATACTCGTCTGCCAGGAATGTGTGGACCTGAGCTGTTGTGAACTCATGGGAGTATCCTCCATCGACTTGAGCTAGTACTGCATCTCCAGGCTTGACGAATCTCTTCTTCCCATTCGTTCCTAGGAGCTTGTTAGAGACCAGCTTCTCTATCATAGTCATGGGGCGCTCTTGTGTACTGAATTCAGGTAATTCCACTGCACCCTCCTTTAGCCTCTTAGCAAAGGGAAGTATCCCTCCATTCTCTAGTATCAGACTACTTACCGGATCATACTTCTCAGTAAACTCGGACAGCGGGATGCTCTCGTCGTTCTGGAGCCTGATCAGCATCGAATGATCCCCCATCAACTGACCTAGATTCAGATTGTTCCTCTCGTGTATAGGAGCAAAAGAAGCAGCGATCACAATTCTGATTCCTGACCATCTCTCACATTGTGGTGCGGTTTCTCTACTGGACCCGGTCCCCTTCCTGTGTCCTGATACAATTACTTCGAACCCGCCATCAATCAAAGCACGAGGCTGGAAGACTCTGCTCCCTTCATGCATCAATCCAGCATACGCATTCTCAGCAATCATTGCTGGCTCATGATCAAAACAGACCCAAGCAGGGGTCATCACATCGGTGTTGATGTCGTCTAGAAGATCGTCAACAGATAAGTCTTCCATCCTGAGATCCAATCCATTGTAGAGTTGCTTCCGAATCAAATCAAGGTCCTTTGTCAGGAATAGAACCCTCTTTCCAGGACTCAGACTGATATTCTTTGGCGGCCACAATCCTTCCGACATTCTACCCCTCACATGCCCCCAAAGCAGATTCTTATTTCACGATTCTCGATGAGTTTCAATTTCTTCCTGCTCATCTTGTGCTAGTTTGATAAAATAATAACCTTAAATAAGATGTCTTTCGCGAATTTAATACCTTTTTGCTAAAAGGGGGGTGAGGATGAATGTCAAATTACCTTGTTGAAGATACCGTGAAGTGCGATGAATGTGGAAGCCGAAATCTGAAGAAAGATGAATCCAGGGGAGAAGTTGTCTGCGAAGACTGCGGTCTCGTTCTTGAGGACAAGGTGATTGATCAGGGCGCTGAGTGGCGTGTCTTCAGTCCCGAGCAAGGCGACCAGCGCGCAAGAACCGGCGCACCGATGACTGTTATGCTGCATGATAAGGGACTTTCCACAGACATCGACTGGCAGAACAAGGACTACTCTGGAAAGTCGATTTCTAGCAGATACAGGAGCCAGTTCTACAGGATGAGGAAGTGGCAGAAGAGATCCCGAGTCAGCAACGCAACAGAGCGAAATAAGGCCATGGCCCTAGCAGAGCTCGATAGAATGGCTAGCCGATTGGAACTCCCCAAGACGATTAGAGAAACCGCCGCAGTCACCTATGGAAAGGCAGTCGACGCACGCCTGATCCGCGGTCGTTCAATAGAGGGCGTAGCTGCTGCTAGCCTCTACGCTGCATGCAGGATATGCGAAAATCCAAGAACTCTAGACGAGATAGGTGAGGCAAGCAGAACCGGGCGCAAGGAGATCGGCCGGACCTACCGTTTCATGGTCCGAGAACTCAGGATGAAGATACCTCCAACCAAGCCGGAGGATTACATCCCAAGGTTCTGCTCTGGCCTAGATCTAGATGCAGAGGTTCAGGCCAAGGCCTACGAGCTAATCGCTGCTGCACAGGAGAAGGAATTGACCAGTGGGCGCGGTCCAACCGGAATTGCCGCATCGATTATCTACATCGCAAGCGTGCTTTGTGGAAAGAGAAGGACCCAAAGAGAGGTTGCCGAGGTGGCTGGCGTGACCGAGGTAACAATCAGGAACAGGTACAAGGAGCTAATTCAGAACCTCAACATCGAACTTGAGATCTGATCGGAATTGACCAATCGATTTTGTTCGATTCAATAACGAATCAAGAGCAGCCAGTGGTGGAGCCGCATTCGTTGCACTTGAGGCAAGTCCCGTTCCTGACCATCTGACTACCGCCACAATCGTCACAGATGTCCCCAGTGAAGCCCCTCTCCTTCGCAGCCTGCCTCGTCCTCGAATCCACATCACCAACAGCAGCCTCCAAGGTCATCTGGACCTCTCGTCTCTCGCCCTGGCTGCGGGCCAGTCCCTGCTCGGTCACCTCGGGCCTGCTGATTGAGAACGGGTCCAGATCTTCTTCCTCCAGAGGGACATGAGCAAGATCGTTCCTGCCAGCATACTCTATCGCTAGCTCGCGGAAGACCCAGTCGATGATGCTCGAGGACATCTTCACTCGTCCGCTGCCACCCTCTATCATCCCGCTGGGCTCGAACTTGGTGAACGTGAATGACTTCACGAAGGCATCTATTGGTACCCCGTGCTGCAATCCGATTGACACCGCAATCGCAAACTGAGACAGGAGTGCCCTCCAAGCAGCGCCTTCCTTTGAGGTCAGCAGGAAGATCTCACCGAGCTTCCCGTCTTCGTATTCCCCGGTGATAAGACGTACGCTGTGACCACCTACTCTGGCCTTGAAGTTCGCTCCCCTCTTCCTGTGTGGGAGAGGCCTCTTGGACGCGATATAGTTCTCGACAAGCACCTTTGCGACCGGCATGGCCACTGGCTCCGGTAGAGGTAGGGCACTGGCGGCCTCCTGCACCATCTTCTCCACGACCGACTCTTCCTCTTCTTCGAGGTCCATGGAGTCGACTAGTTGGCTCATCAGCGGCTGTGACAGTTTGCTACCGTCCCTGTACACGGCACAGGCCTTGTTCATAGTGGCGTGACTGAGGTTGTAGGCTTCCCTAACGTCCTCTATCGAAGCATCAGAAGGCATGTTGATGGTCTTCGAGATCGCTCCGGAGATGAAGGGCTGGGCCGCTGCCATCATCTTGACATGTGCATCCCAAGCGATCGATCTCTTCCCGTACTTCCCGCAGGGGGTCGCACAGTCGAAAACAGCGAGATGCTCGTCCTTCAGACCCGGTGCCCCTTCTATCGTGTTGTATCCGAAGATGTGGTCATTCGCAGAGTCAATCTCCTGTCCGCTGAGTCCGATGAATCCTAGGGTATCGAAGAATGAGTCTCCAAATTGGGCCTTCGTCATTCCGAGCTTTCCTACACAGAATTCCTCGCCAAGGATGGATGGCGCGAAGGCAGACCTCAAGTCGAAGACGTCCCCCAACTTCCCTTCGATCGATGCGAGAAGAGCATCACTGAATCCGGCTTCCTTCAATCTCTGAGTAGGCATACTAGGGCAGTCACCAAGCCTCTTAGTTCCCATGATATACTCCTCAATAGCGAGAGCATCGCTCTCAGAATAACCCAGCCTGCTAAGGGCATTGGGGACTCCGTGGTTGATGATTCTCAGAGATCCTCCACCGGCGAGTGTCTTGTACTGTACGAGCGAGAACTGGGGCTCTACACCTGTGGTGTCTGCACCCATGACCAGTCCTATTGTCCCAGTCGGGGCTATCACCGTGGTCTGGGCGTTCCTGAACCCATGCTCCTCGCCATCCATCAGGGCCCGGTCCCAGCAGCTCCTGGCCGCGTCTAAGAGATCCTTGGGGCACTTCTTCGAATTGATCCCCATGGGGGAGACCGTCAGGCCCTCGTACTCAGACTCGGGTGCATCGTATGCGGCCCTCCTGTGGTTACGCATTACCTTGAGCATGTGCTCCGCATTCCTCTCGTAGTCGGGGAATGGCCCGAGTACGGATGCCATCTCCGCGCTAGTGGCGTAACTCTCGCCGCACATTATCGAGGTTAACGCTCCGCAAATGGCGTAAGCTCGCTCGTCATCATAGGGGATCCCCATGTGCATCAGTAGCGATCCGATGTTGCAGTACCCAAGACCAAGTGTCCTGTAGTCATATGATCCCTTTGCAATCGACTCAGATGGGAACTGTGCCATGAGGACGCTAATCTCCAGCGTGGTGGTCCAGAGTCTGACGCTGTGCTTGAAGTCCTCGATCTGGAACTTGTGAGTGTCTAGGTCGTAGTAGTGAAGAAGGTTGATGCTGGCTAGATTGCACGCAGTGTCATCCAAGAACATGTATTCCGAACAGGGGTTTGATCCGTTGATTTTCCCAGCCTCTGGACACGTGTGCCACTCGTTGATCGTGGTATCGAATTGGACGCCAGGATCGGCACACGCCCAGGCGGTGTATGCGACCTTATCCCACAATGCTCCCGCATCCAGGGTCTTGTAGGGCATTGGAGCCCTATCCTCATCTGCTGCAGCCTCTCTCTCTGTTCTGAAGTAGAGGTTCCATTCTCCGCCAGACTTGACCGCATCCATGAATGAGTTGGGGACTCTAACTGAGTTGTTGCTGTTCTGCCCCGAAACAGTGGCATAGGCCTCTCCCTGCCAGTCAGTGTCTAGGGAATCAAACTCCAAACCCTTCCAGCCTTGCTCGGCTAGGTCTAGTATTCTCTGAATATGTGCCTGTGGAACACTATCGTTTATGGCACGGACCATCGCCTTCTTCAGACCAGGATTTGTTTTCTGGCTGAATCTGCCTTCGTCATCCCCAAATGACCAAATTGACTCCATTATCGAATCTGCATGCTTTTGCAGAATTGCACTACCGATTACCAGGGCGGAAACCTTCTCCTCCTCCGTTGGCTTCCAATCGATGTACTCTTCGATGTCGGGATGATCTAGGTCCAAGGTAACCATCTTTGCAGCTCTTCTTGTAGTTCCACCCGATTTTATTGCGCCTGCAGCCCTGTCCCCTATCTTTAGGAATGACAGCAAACCACTCGAGGTACCGCCGCCGGAGAGTGGCTCACCTGCTCCCCTGATGTTGGAGAAGTTAGAACCGGTCCCAGAACCATACTTGAAGAGAAGTGCCTCACGATTCCAAAGTCCCATTATTGAATCAGTCCCGCCTACGAGAGAATCTGAGACGGACTGAATGAAGCAAGCATGGGGTTGGGGGTGCTCGTATGCGCTAGTGGACAGCCCAACTTCACCCGTCTCCGGATCGACAAAACTGTGACCCTGTGGCGGCCCTTCAATTCCATAGGCCCAGTGTAGGCCTGTGTTGAACCACTGGGGGCTGTTTGGTGCTGATCTCTGACTAGCAATCAGATAGCACATCTCATCGAAGTACGCACGGGCATCTGCCTCGCTTGCGAAGTAGCCGTACTTCCAGCCCCAGTAGGTCCAGGTCCCTGCGAGTCGACGGAAGAGTTGTCTTCCATCAGTCTCACCACCCATTCTTTCGGCAGCATCGATTGACTGCAGCCGCTCGTGGTCTGGCTCACTTCGCTGTAGCCAGATGGGAATCCCATCTTCAGGAACGTTTCGAAGGTGCTTCGGAACACCTGCCTTGCGCAGATACTTCTGAGCGCAAACCTTCCCAGGGATTCCTGAGAACCCCGAGGGTAACTTCACCCCCTCTATCGAGTCAGCCATGGAACCATCAGGATTCCTGATCTCGACGTCCATGTCAATCCAGTCGAAGGACTCGAATGGATCTTGGTCTGCAGACGTGAATCTACGCTCAACGACTAACCCCTTCTCTGCGTCAGAGCCATCTCCTGAGGACTTAATTTTTGTCTGCATTCTTCATTGCCTCCCATATTGTACCAGTCGGGAATGGTCCCGTATGTACAAGGGAGTTGCGCTTCTGAATGGGGGGTGTTTAATGCTTAGTATCGAAGTCACCATAGAGATGGCGGTTTTGATGAAAAAAATGACAGTTCCATTTTTTGGAACCGTGAAAAATCTTGTCTATTCTTCTATGATTTCATTTCCAGATCCCACTCTAGGCTGGCACCCGAACGAGTAATCATGATGCCGACGCTACAGTGCCTTTCATGGCTGCTTTCGATAAGCCGCTTAACCAGGGTTTCCGGAACATCACCCTTGACTATGTATTGCATTCTTACCGCTGTGAAAACCTTGGGGGTCTCATCTGCCCTATCGGCTTCAATCTCCACCTTGATGAAATCAACATTTTCCTTTCTATGCTTCAATCCGTCGATTACGTCAATCAGAGAACAGGCAGCATGGCCATGCAGAACCATTTCCATGGGACTAGGAGTATCAGTTCCATAAATTCCGAACCTCTTCCCTCTGCCTGTAGTTCCGACATATCCTTCCTCTTCAGTCCAAACCACTTCGCCGTTCATGCCCTCTCGGCACAACCCACCCCCTTGAAGGGTTGGCTTCATCTATGCCTCTCGGGTCGGAGTGGGGAGAGACATGTCTGATAGTGAACGAATTTCAATTTCGAATGGGCAATTGACAGTCCCAAACAACCCCGAAATTCACTACATCGAAGGAGATGGTATTGGTATTGATATCACCCCAGTGATGATCAATGTGGTCGACAGTGCAGTGGAAAAATCCTATGCGAGTGAGAGGAGAATTCGTTGGTCGGAAGTGCTAGCCGGACAGAAGGCATTTGATGCGACAGGAGAATGGTTGCCGGAAGAAACCAAGCAAGCAATGAGAGACGGGCTCATCTCGATCAAAGGGCCGCTCACTACTCCGGTGGGCGGTGGAATTAGAAGTCTCAACGTTGCTCTAAGACAGCAATTGGATCTATTTGCATGTGTTAGGCCTGTTCGATGGTTCCAGGGGACTCCCAGCCCAGTCAAGGATCCGGGTGCCGTGGATATGATAATTTTCAGAGAGAACAGCGAAGACGTCTATGCCGGAATAGAGTGGGAGGCAGGTAGCGAAGAAGTTCGAAAGGTGATAGATTTCCTTCAGAAGGAAATGGGAGTAGACAAAATCAGATTCCCGGACACCGCAGGACTAGGAATCAAGCCCATCAGCAAAGAGGGGACAGATAGAATTGTTAGGGCGGCGATAAAATACGCCGTAGATAACGACCAGGACTCGGTCACCCTGGTCCACAAAGGGAACATAATGAAATTTACAGAAGGAGGTTTCCGAGACTGGGGATACCTGCTAGCAAAGGATGAGTTCGGAGCCACAGACCTCGATGGCGGGCCATGGTGCACGTTCGACAACCCCAATACTGGAACCAGGATTACTGTGAAGGATGTGATAGCAGACGCAATGCTTCAGCAGGTTCTAACTCGGCCAAGAGAATATGGCGTACTTGCTACCATGAACCTCAATGGCGACTATATCTCTGATGCACTAGCGGCTCAAGTCGGAGGAATTGGAATCGCTCCAGGTGCCAATATCAACTACGATACAGGAATCGCAATCTTCGAGGCAACTCATGGAACCGCACCCAAGTACACTGGCCAGGACAAGGTCAATCCAGGAAGCCTAATCCTATCAGCAGAGATGATGCTTAGGCACATCGGGTGGGCCGAAGCGGCAGATCTCATTGTCAAGGGAATGGAGGGGGCGATTTCCTCAAAAACGGTAACTTACGACTTCGAGAGACTGATGGATGACGCGACTCTCCTTTCATGCTCAGATTTCGGAAACGCAGTAGTCTCCCACATGTAGGCCTGGTAAAATGGACGAAGTCCGAGAAAGAATGCTCGAAATGATAAGCAAAGCTGAGTCCTTAGAGCAACCCCTATCTTGGTTCGAGGACCTTTATCGGCACTCTAAAAGAGATAGAGAGCAGATTCCTTGGGATTGGAAGGAACCGCACCCATTCTTAGTAGAGTGGACAAACGAGAATGAAGCATCAGGCAGAGCTCTAGTCGTCGGTTCGGGATTGGGCGAGGATGCCTCCTTTCTATGGAAAAATGGATGGTCAGTAACCGCTTTCGATATCTCCGAGGAAGCCGTAGAGTGGTCTCGGCATTTGCATCAAGATACTGATATTGATTGGGTTGTCGGTGACTTGCTGAATCCCGATCAAGACTGGCTCGGCATGTTCGACTTAGTGGTGGAAGTGCACATTCTGCAAGCAATCCCTGAGGAGATCAGGAAAAGAGCATCTCCAAATCTAGCACCCTTGCTAGCAAATGGAGGGTCTCTGGTCTGCATAGGGAGGCTAGCAGAAGAATCTGACATAAAGGATAGCGGACCTCCTTGGCCACTGACTTGGGATTTCCTCAATCAGATAGGTGAAGGTCTGAAAGAGAACGAGAAACACTCTGCGTTCATCCCTGGGACGGAAGGAAAACGATACCGGGCAGTATGGAAAAAGGCATGACAAACTCGCATACCTACTAACGCTCAGACCACATCTGAAGCCAGGCTGCAATGTTTCTTGATACATCTTCTTTCGAAACCTCTCTATCTTCAATCTCCTGGTCCTCGATTGGCTTTATGCGGCATCCGCACGCATTCGCATGCCCCCCTCCGTCTGGATCGAAACGAGTTGCTAATGCTGTCAAGTCGTATATTCCACCACTTCGATGAAGGAACGAATTGGTGTAGAATGATGCCGATACGGGGTAATTGCTCCCTTCGCCAAACGTTGCACCAAAATCCCCGTGAATCACCATGCAAGCATCACACTTGTCGCCTGCCATAGCAGTAACTTGGTACCCATTTGACCGGATCCCAGTTCCATCCAGCCTGACGATAGCCATCCTATCCTCAATTAGCATGCCATCTCGAATGGCCGCAATGAGCTCTCCCATCTCTCTTTTTTTATCGATAATGATATCCGAAATTTCTGAATCAGTCAGAATCTGGTCGACAGTGACCCCCTCTTGAAGAAATTCGAGCACCTTCATCGCAACCCCATCTCCAGCGTCGATGACTCTGCTAAGCCATAGGACCGGGCTGTCGGATAGATATTCCTCATGCGAAATCGCACCACTATCGAGCTTGTCCACCCATACTAGCAGACTCTGGAAATCATCGAGGCCAACTTGTTTCGAGAAGACGTCATAAGCAATCCTGGCTGCAGATGGGCTGTCTCTCCAGATTACCATTGGACCTCTAACATCCTCCTCTGGTTTATTCGATTGATGGTGGTCGATACTCAGGCCACAATTACGATGCATCGGAAGATCACAAATAGCGGTCCAGCGATCAATCATCTCGTCGAAAACTCCTGCTCTCAATTCCCCTGGATGACCGAAGATGACCTCCGCATCTGTCCACCATCGCCTAAGAATGGCACCTGTAACAACACCGTCAAGGTCGCTATCAGTGACAATTCGCCTAATTTCCAGATCGAAGACGCCCTCTGCCACGTCCATGGGCAAATGGCCACACCAATGGTGGTTTCGGAATTAAGAAACATATCCACGGAAGGTTTTCATCCTCAACCACAACATGCTCGATAATGCAGAGCAGACCCGGTTCACTCGAGACCTCTTGTGGTTTCATCCTGCTAAACTTCGACAGTATTTTGCTACTACAGTATCCACAGGGGCACTGGAGCTTCCCTAAGGGGCATGTCGAGAAGACGGACTCAGATCATCATTCAACCGCACTTCGCGAACTCACAGAGGAGACCGGAATCTCGGAAGTCAGCATAGATGGCTCGTGGTGCGAAAAGACCGAGTACACATATGTTAGAAGGGGCAGAGAGACTCCTAAGCAGGTTTTCTGGTACCTAGCAGAAACGGATGAAATTGATGTCCATCTCTCACACGAACACACCAATTATCTCTGGCTTCAGCTGGACGATGCAGAGGATCTGATCACCTTTGAGCAAGAGAAGGAACTTCTTCGCTCGGCACGGGAACATCTCCGCTCAAGCGGTCGAAATCTATGATTTGACCTCTCTCTTCCCAAGTGGTGTCCATAGGACCTCAATTTCTCCCGTGTTCTTTGCTATCCATCGTCCCATAACAAAAAGCCAGTCTGAGATTCTATTCAGATAGCATATCACCTCATCTCTGACAGAGCCATCTCCTTCCGCTTCTCTAAGTCCACAAGCCTCTCTTTCCGCCCTTCTAGCCACAGTTCTAGCCACATGAAGGAAGGCTACCGGTGCGGACCCCATTGGCAGTATGAACGACTCCAGTGGAGTCAGCTCCTCGATCCAATCATCCATCTCCTGCACCAATCGATCGCACTGCTCCATTCCAACTAGGGCCATTTGTTCGGGAAGTTTACCTGGGGTGCATGCACACTCTCCACCCAAATCAAAGAGCTCCTGTTGCACCCTCATCAACGCCTCATCGGCCTCGTCGGGACGATGGAATCTGGTAACTCCAGGCATTCTTCCGAACTCCATCCTTACCACACCCACCTGTGAATTCAACTCGTCAATCGTCCCGAATAGTCCAACTCGAAGGCTTTCCTTACCAACTTTCTTTCCGTCTAGAAGGAAAGTATCGCCCCCGTCCCCGGACCCGGTGTGAACTCTGTTAATTCGAACCATGTACGTCCGAGGAGATACATCTTTTCAATCGTACTCAGATCGGAACCGAGGCCAATAACCCCTCTTCTACCGCTTGAGTCCAGGAAGAATCAACCGACTCCCACCCTCCTAACTCCTCTAACTCCGCAAGACTCTGCTCCTCGTCCTCGAGATTTCCAAGATGTCTATGGATTAGAACAAGAGCAGCGTAACTCATTGAATTTATCCATTGATCCTCTACGTCCCAAGACCTCTCAAAGTGAGCGATTGCACCATTGGGTCCCAGAATCAGACCTCTGTGGATCTGCCTCAATCCTGACTTCGACCAGGCTATGCCAGGAACGCCTATTACCAGGCCCCTGAAGGAAAGATACAACTCAACAGTCACCATCGTACTGGCTAGAAGGAAAGAACCGATTTGCTCCATTTGAGTAGCCACCTCCCACCTGGAGGAAAGTAGGCTAATCCCACCTATACAGAACAGTATCCCGGCAAGTGGGGCCACGATTACATCTGTCTTCATGATACTCATATCCCTGATGCCAGTGACAACGAAAACACCCCCAAGAAAAACTGAAATCGCTGCCGGCAGATCACCCCCCACCTCTTCTGGGCTGGTACTTGAAATCCAGAGTATCAGAGCCCCAGTAAAGAGAATCATCGCAAATCTATTGCCCTTTTCCGGAAAGGGTTGCAGTCTGCTGAGATAGTAGCAATACCCACCAAGTCCGCATAGTAGAACAATCCAGAGCAACATCTTACTCCTCCACCTTGCTACCCCAGCCAGCCTTCCAAAAATCTTCGTTGTCTAGTATTTTGGACCATTCAGAGTCTTCTGCACCAATTAGCAACTCGTACCGTCTCTCAAGACCATCGAGCAGAGACTCGTCAACCTCCCCATCAGAATGCGCGTTCATCCATTTATTTCGGATTTCCTCAACTTCCACCTGCCCCTTCTCCCTATGATCGAAATTGGCCTCACAGCACTCTCTAAGCTCCTGGATCCACATTTTTGAACTCTTGATATGTGGTTCGCTGTGGAAAACCCTCTTCCTTCGGAAAGGCCACCACGCCATATTGAGTGGACGCCTGTGCCCAATGACTTGATGGTTTGTGAAGCCCTAAGTGCCTCTATCCATACGAGACCACATGGGACGAGTCATTGTCCACCTAGACAGCATGCCGAAAGATAGGGACATCGCTACTATCGTCAGTAGGTATCAGAACAGAGTCAGACCAAGGGGGATATCAGTCCAATTTTCTGAAGCAACAGACAGTAACAAATACGAATCAGAACTCTCCAACCTATCTGGTAGGCTAGTCCTCCTTGATCAGGGAGGAAATAAAATGAGCAGTGAGGAAATGGCAAATTGGCTAAAAACTGCAATGCTAGAGGGCCAGACAACAAATCTAGCAGTGGGTCCTCATGATGGTTTCAGCAAGGAACTGAAAAGGTCAGCCGGCCAAACCATCTCCCTCTCACAACTCACCCTCACCCATGAAATGGCTGCTGCTTTGCTGATGGAGCAACTCTACAGGGCCACCGAAATCAACAGGGGCTCATCGTATCACAGAGATTGATAGTCTCGAGATGATACATTGACGTCGCTGTGATACGGAACTATCCGTAGGATGCAACCCATTCATAAGCACGTAGAATCGGGCCATGAACCTACCCGAGGGTAAGCAGTGATTTGCATGACTAGCAAGGAAGAGAGAGAGATAAACAAGAGAATAATGCCAGCGATTTCGATTATCGCACTGATGCTCCTTAGTACCCAGCTTTCGATCATGCCCAATTCAGACGATTCTCCCGAGAGGACGAGAACCGATGACACACCAATGAGAACGGCCTACCAGCAACTTGAGCAGCTCGGAGGTCCAGTGCAGGGAGAAAGTCCAAGTCAACCTGCAACCACAAATCAGTTCCAAGCGGCAGCATTCCATGATCCATTCTATAATGACCCAGCCGCTATTTACGGGAAGGTCTCGGATACCTCGGCGTTGGCCCTCGATCCGAGCTATGGCTTCTTCTTAGAGGAGACCAACACAGAGGATCACGACAACGATGGCATTGACGATTTGAACGATCTGGATGATGACAACGACGGAATCAACGATCTGATCGAGCGGTTCGATGGTTGCTACGGTACGGACCCACTGGATCACGACAACGATGGAATCCGGGACGAGTTCGACTGGGACGATGACAACGACGGCATCCTTGAGGGGCCAGTGGACTACTCCCAAGGAAACGACCCATGGAACGTATCCTCGGAACGTCACGTGGACCCCACCACTATTCATCCCTGGACCGGTCAGGCTGTTGGATTCAACTACCTGGTAGATCAGAATCCAATGGATCACGACAACGATGGCATTACCGACGAAGACATCGACGGCTCCGGGAGAGGATCATACGACGAGGACGATGATAACGACGGTAGAATCGATCAGTTCGTCTGGCCATGCGATTTCGACTCAGATGGTATTCAGGACTACTTCGATCTGGATGATGACAACGATGAGGTGTTGGACATAGACGACATCCATCCTTGGGATTCTACTCAGACAGCTCTCATCACCTCTGACTCAGACATTCTCTGGGACGACTGGGAGAGATGGGACCCGGAAGACTACGCCGAATACGTGGACGGCCTTGACTACGTAGCCCTCCACGCCCTCGAGCACCCGAGACAGCAGGCATTCACAGAAATCGTCGATGGTGATCTCGACGGAGACGGAATTCCGAACTTCCTCGACCCAGACAACGACAATGATGGGTCTCCTGATTCGTCAGATACTGATGATGACAACGACGGCCTTGCAGACATGTACGACGTAGATGACGACAATGACGGAATCCCAGACTCATGCATACAACTGGACACAAACGGGGACGGACAGAGAGATTACCCAACTCAAGTCTTCAATGGTTCTGTTGTCGATATCCAGACCCCTGGGACCGAATGCGAAATAGACTATGACGGGGACCTAGACGATGACAGGTTCAGGTCCATTGATGCCGACTACGACATGGTGTGGGACTGGCTGGATACCGACATGGGTGGGTCAGAAAACCCTGACAATTTGATGGGTGGTTCTCAACCATGGGACCTCGACGACGACGGCCTAGAAAACGAATACGACCCTTACCCACTCAACTCATCGGCAGAGGTTGCCACTTGGGACTGCGCTAGCGTCTCCAACCCGAACCCACAGAACCCCAGCGACAAATGCGTGCTATGGAGAACCTCCTACACCGGATTCAATGACTGGGACGGAGACGGGCTGAACAACTGGGTTGACATGGACGACGATGGGGATGGGATCCTCGACTGGCTCGACATCGACCCCGACTGCGACTTGGACAACGATGCCGATCTCCACGAACTAAACGGATCGAAGTACAGAGACGACGGAACAAACGACATCGATACTGACGTGGATGGAGACGGACTGGCGAATGATGAAGACTGGGATGACGACAATGACGGAATCAACGACTTCTACGATCCCGATGATGGAAACTGCGGTGTGGTAGACACCGACAACACAGACAACTTCTATGGCAATAGCTGGCCACAGAGTGACGGGGACGCTATCGACGGCTCCGAGGACAGCGATGCATATGCGGCAGTTCCCAATTATTACTGGAATCTCACATGGGGATTCAACCCGTTCAATGCGGATAACAGCTTCATGCTGGACTACAACGGGTATGACCCGACCGCACCATCACAAGATACAATCAGTGGGATCATCCCCGAGATGTACTGGTTCCTGATGATGAAGTGGAGCCCCTACAACGGTGGCAACTTCTTCGACATCGATGACGATGGGGACTCGTTGGTCAATGGAATCGACGTGGACCAGGATGGCGATGGGATGCCCGACTGGTGGGACCAGGACGAGGGGAACGACGGGATCCTGGATGTCGATGACGTCAAGATGGGGGGTACGCTTGACGGGAACTCCTGTGGCACAGTAATCCTCTCAGCCACCCAAGAAAGATTCTGCGGACACATATACGCATACGCGTTCAAGGCACCCCTCCTGACACCAACACAGTCAGGGGGTCAATCCTTCACAGTCCCTTACAGCTCAAGGCCAGATGTCGACTGGGATGACGGAGCGTATGACGGTACCAATCATCCAACTGGGTTGGGAAGCTGTGACATGAACTGCTTCTGGTTCACTTTCGACCCAACCAGTAACCCTTCACCATCAGTCGCCTACACTTATGTAGACATGAAGCACAACAGAGACCTTTGGATAGCATACCTCGGCGTCACTCAATTCCAATTCTTCCAATGGACTTCCGATAACAATGGAAACTTCTTTCCAGACGAGATTGCTGATGAGTTGAACGATGACGTCGACCCAGACATCGACTGTGGTCAACCGATGCCCGAGGTTTCTTGGACTCCGAATTGCATGTACAACAACACAAACGATCTCGATGATGACTGGGACATAGTCTACGACCACTTTGACGTGGACGACGACAATGATGGAATTTGGGACTATTTCGAAGTAGACAGCAACGACGATCTCGATGACGACGCTACTGTGGAGGAGCCATACTACTTCACAGGTAGCAACTGCGAGGATAACGACGACGACGGGCTCGACACCGACCCGGATGATGATGGGATTTACCAGGCTGTATGGGATCGCGGGGTCCTAGGCCAATCACTCCTCTTCCCCCAGTACTATGACGTGGATAACGACAACGATGGAGTACCCGATGGAGAGGATCCAGACGATGACAATAATGGTTTGCTGGATGAAACCCAGGAAGCTTTCCCAGGATGTTTCACGGGTGAGGAGCAGAGTCCTTGGGACCACGACAACGACGGGATTTTGAATTGGGCCGATGACGATTGGGATGGAGATGGAATTCCCAACTCACTAGAGCTCCAGAACCTAAACGACACGAATGGTACGGCCGATCCAATCGATGACACCTGCTGCCTGAACTTCCCGATAGCACCATGGGACCACGACAACGACGGCATCAGGGATGACTTGGATGACGACGACGACTACGACGGCATGAAGGACGAAGACGAAGTGATGCTCTGGCCCTCGAGGTTCGGAGTGCAATCTACGAACCCATGGGATCACGATGACTTCGGAGGAGGGGTCGGCCTAGCCAATCCGACGAACAACTCAACCGGACCAGACTACTTCGATGTAGATGACGACAATGACGGCAGGGAAGACGCCGATTGGAACAACCCCTCCTCAGGAGATTGGCCAACTCCGGCAAACAAGATCGAGGAGGCCTCTGGATTGAGTTCCGATTGGGACTCCGATAACGACGGCGTCCTTGATAATGATGACAAGATACCCACTAGGATCACTCTGAACACTCAACCAGTTCTGTGGTTGGACGAGACAACACCGGCGATATTCAACGGCTCGGTTTTCTGGCTTGACGATACCGGATTCGTCCCCGCTCCAGACCTCCCAGTGCAGGTACACATCAGATACTCTGAGAACGGGACCTCGGTAATCGAGACGATAGACGTACTAACCAATGCCAATGGAGAGTACATCGTAGGACAATTCCTGTTCCCAGAGGACATCGACGTAGGGCCGAACTCGACCTATGAGGTATACTCAGAAGTCACAGAGATGTTCATCCACGATTACAGCTCGACTCTGTCGGACACCGACGGAGATGGAATCGGCGACGCCGGATTCCCAGTGGAAGTCAGGGCTAACACCACCATAGGGTTCGTCGCCGGACAAAGGTTCAGGGCTGACGAGCAGCCTCTGAAACTCGACTTCAAGGTCCACTACACGGCGGACTACAATAGGGGAATTTTCGACAACAGACTAGCGTTTGCGCCTGTCTCCTTCACCATCAGCGACTCTGGAACCCAGTTCGGGAACATCACAGAACCGACAGTGTACGATGGATATGGAAATGGGTACAGGGCTGACTCAGGAGGCTGGGTTTCTCTTGCATACAACCAGTCATTGGATGTTTGGGAGCAGGTTCAGTGGAACTCCCTTCTCGACAATGGGGATGGAATACCTACAGGTGGATATGAGGAGATTGTTTGGAACCCATGCACACCTCTGAACCCT
>CAXEIX010000004.1:0-20604 GCA_963996605.1 uncultured Candidatus Poseidoniales archaeon
GAATGCCATCGCAGAGGGAGAGGTGAGAGTCACGGTTGAGCCCCCCCCATCAGGGGATTCTGGTTCCTCCGATCAGGGAGGGGGAAGTATCGATACTGAGGACTCAGTTGAGACTAATCTACCCGCCCCAGGAGCAATGATGGCCATCTCAGGATTTCTAGGGGCTCTATTCTTCGGCAGAGGGGAAGATGAATAAAAATCTTGAGCAAAACGCGATACCGGCTAGTAAAATGAACTTCGCTCAGCAACATATAACCGTGATTTGATTGTCCGACAGTTGCTGCTTGGGCCAATGGTCCTACTTGGAGAGGGGTTTGAAGAATGCCAGATGAAGTGGATGGCGAAGATCGATTCAACAGGAATGTAATGTATGCATTAGTAATTACATCGATTATGCTCCTAGTTCTACCCATGTTCTTCGTAGTCGGAAAACCGACAAATTACTCGGCGTACGATGATAGTGGATTGGGGCAACTATCCGATATGAGGGAGAGTTTCGAAGGCGAGTACGTGGAGAACAGGGACGATGGATACTATGTCGCCAACACAATGTCCACACCTATGCTCGTCAATGACTGGAAAGATCCACATCGTACACTTCTAACGATAATCGCACCTGAAAAGCCGATTGATCAAACGGAAGCGGATGAGATTTTCCGCTTTGTCACGGAAAAGGGAGGGAAAGTGATTGTTGCAGCTGATAACACGCAAGCCCATAACCTTGCCATATTGTTCGGTGTCAGGTATATGGATGCGCCATTGAAAGACGACAAGCAGCATTGGGTTTTCACGGAACAATCTGAACAATTCATCGACTGGGGGAACGTCTGGAGCGCATCTCCAGTAAATCAGAACATAGACGATATGTCCCCGGGAGCGCTAATGCAGGGTTGTACATCATTCCAAATCCAGAACCCAGATGGTTTGAATGATTGTAGGCTACCAGTGATGTACAAAGGACCAACTGGAATGATGTTCGAACCTACAGACAGGGATATTGAAGATCCGGGGCACAGGAAAATAATGACTCTGGGCAGAGCGTCTCCTTCCGCCTTTATTGACAGAGCCGGTGATGGCGATCCAACAAACCCAGCGAACCCGGCTACTGGAGATCTGAGGCTAATGATGAGGTTCGACTATCCGGGGATAAAGGTCCTCGACAAGGTTGCTGATGAGAGCAGGGGGGCATTCTCAGCTGGAGTGGGGGAATTGGAAGTAACTGGCAGCATAGTTTTCGTCTCTGATGACGAGGCTTTCTCGAACTTGCTATGGGATTTAGCGGTTGCTCAGGATCAAGGACTGAGCCAGGACTGCTCGGCTATCGGAGATTACACGCGGAACAACTGCTGGACCCAGGAGATACTGAATAACAACGATTGGGGGGGCAATGAGAGGTTTTTCACGCTCCTAGTCTACGACATGATGGAATTCGACAATGTAGAGCTTAACGCCCCAATAAGATCAGATCCGGCCAACTTCCAAGTTGTTTTTGATGAGAGCAGGCACGTTACGGGGATTCTCTCGGAACCATTTGTTCAGACTATGGGCACGGTCGTTCTGCTTACATCCAACCAGTTCCTGAAGTGGTTAGTCGTCCTCAATGTAGCCCTTCTTCTGCTCGTAGCCATGATGGTAGTTCCTGAAAAGGAGAATTGGAGGCACGTTTTCGATCTAACAAAATTCAACCAGCGTCCCGATAAGCTAGATCCGGCAACGTATAGGGACAGAGTGAGGAGGGCACTTCTTACCAAGGTGAGGATTCACCATGATTTGACTCGGGACGAGATGGCAATGAGACCTCCACCGGAAGTTCAGGCGATGATTGGAGATCCACGTCTCGTGGAATTGGCTTATAGCCAAAGCCGGACGTACACGCCTCAAGAGTTGCGCAAGTTGATGCAAACCATTCGCCGATGGGGAAAAAATAACTAACAAATGGAGTGAAAAAAATGAGTGAAACAGAACCAGTAAAAGGGATGCAGGCACCCGGTTCGGGTGCACACGATGCAGTATTGGCCAAGAAGGCACAGGAGGCACGTGGATCGAGTAAGAAAGACGAGGTATTGGCGGCCACCGGAGCAATGGGGGCGGCAATAAGCACAGAAGTCCAGAAGGTAATCATTGGGAAATCACATGTGATTGACAACGTTATGGTGGACATCCTGTCCAATGGAAATCTTCTGTTCGAGGATTTCCCGGGTCTAGCGAAGACTCTGATGACCAACACCTTCGCAGATGCTTTGGGATGTGACTTCAAAAGAGTCCAATTCACCCCTGACTTGCTTCCAGCTGATATTACAGGGACCAACATATACGATGCCAAGAAGGGTGAGTTTACCTTCAAACCTGGACCTATTTTCTGCAATCTCCTACTTTCGGACGAGATCAACAGAGCACCCCCGAAGACTCAGGCTGCTCTACTAGAGGCCATGCAAGAGAAGCAAGTGACAATAGGGGTTGTCACGCACAAACTCCCTTCGCCTTTCCTAACTATGGCTACTCAGAATCCAGTCGAGCAAGAGGGTACATACCCCCTGCCAGAAGCTCAACTTGACAGATTCATGATGAAGATGATGGTCGGCTACCCGGACAGGGCTGACGAGAACGAGATACTCCAGAGAAGAATCAATCGAAAGACCGATGAAGTGGAAGTAAACAGCATCACCGACCCAAGCATCGTAGTCAAGATGCAGAATTCCTGCGAGGAGGTGTATGTCGACAGGTCGGTCAGAGAGTACATGGTGGACATTGTGGCTAGGACGAGGGAGGACCCCAGAGTCCTCGTTGGTTCTTCGCCTCGAGGCTCACAGGCACTATTGAAGACCAGCAGAGCAGTTGCAGCCATGCGAGGCAGGGACTTCGTCACCCCAGATGACGTGAAGTCGATTGCAGAACTGGCAGTTGCGCACAGAATCATACTAAAGCCAGAGCATCAGATTAAGGGACTGGAAACCGGAGAGGTCATCCGAGATATTCTACATGGGAAGAATGCAGCGAATGTCCCGACCGTCTGAGTGATGTCGAGGTGGAAAGGTGGCCTGGAGCCGAAAATCAGCGATGTTCGCATCGCTTTCGGTAGCGATGTATCTCCTTGGCCTAGTTCTGCGTAACCAGCAACTGGTGACAGTCGCAGTGGTTCTGCTTTCATTTCTGACATGGGCGGCCCTGAGAACTGCCCATGGCGATGTTGCTTCCTCGGGAAGGAGGGTGGAAGAGGCAATTATGGACGAAGGGGTACAACTTCAGAGCATTGTAGCGATGAGGAAGACCTCGACCTCCAGAGTTTTCGAGGATGGTGAGATTGACGTAACCCTGAGAATCCAGAATAGATCAGGCTTGGCAAAGGTTCTCGAACTACGAGATAGGGTTCCAGAGGTCATGAGGATCAAGAAGGGATCCAACTACGTCCTAATGGAAATCGGGCCAAAGAGGGAGACTGAGATATCTTACACCATCGAGACGCCCCTCAGAGGATTCTACACGATTGGCCCGGTTTGCATCAGGGTTCAGGATGAGCTTGGCCTATTCCACAATGAGAAAGAGGTTCAGCTATACGATGACTTCTTGGTTTTCCCAAAGATGGAAGACATCAAGGATGCGATGATAAAGAGCAGGGTGCCTAAGATTTTCACTGGAGCAGTGAACATCAGAAACCCCGGCGAGGGTTCTAATTTCTACAACCTAAGAGAATACCTGCCAGGTGACCCGATGAGGAAAATTAACTGGAAGGCCACTGCAAGGCAGGATGGGAAGATGATGGTGAACGAGTTCGAAAGGGATGCTGTGAGCGATGTAATCATCCTAGTAGATAGCAGATCAGTTAGCGAAACTGGCCCTGTGAGCAGGAATTCGCTAGTTTACAGCACAAGAGCCGCGGCCAGCCTAACTCAGCACTTCCTCTCGAGGAGGGACTCGGTTGGACTGGTAGTATACGGGGATGAAATTGTTTCTGTAGACAGGGATACCGGAAAGAAGCAATTGTATGTCATCTTGACCAAGTTAGCCGGAGCCATGGCAAAGGGCAACACTCCTCTCAAGATTGTGACTACGAGAATAATGCCCCACATTCACCGGGGAAGCCCGATAATCATCCTTTCTCCTCTAGAAGACGATCCAACGATAGTGGATGCAGTCAGAGATCTCAGGGCTAGGAACTTCGAAGTTACTGTACTGTCCCCAAGTAGCCTTGAGTTCGAATTCGATGCCAGGAGGATAGACAGGACGGGTTATGAGGTCCTAAAAACTGAGAGGGACATCTTGATGACCGAACTAAGAGGGCTCGGTGCTTATGTGATGGATTGGGAGCCTGACATGTTGCTTTTCACAGCATTGGCTGGTGCAAGGGGCTTCTGAGGTAGGTGGTTAGATGGCAGAACAAGGAAAGGGACCAGTAGACACCTCTCACTTGTATGACGGGAAGGTTGTGAGATCTTCCGCACCCAGCAGGAAGAAGGCTGCAGGAACCCTGAAGGCAGACTCCGGGATTCCTGACGATGCAGTTCCAGATGTCGAGATTCCGAATTGGATTGATGCCATATTCGGCGGACCGGTGCTGGTTAACCGAGAGTTCGTTTCACCAAATAGGATGGTCTTAACACTCCAAATGGGAGCTATTGGATCCCTCCTAGTCCTAAGTTTCCTAACATTCATGCTCACCCCAGTTTCCGGTACAGCATGGTTTGCCCTGACTAACTTGGTTGGAGTTGGTTTCCTAGGTCTATGGCTTCATCTGCTACTGATTCTTGTCGGACTGATATCTGGCTTCTGGGGAGTTTGGCAGAGGGATCAGAGAGCAATGCTGCTTTCATACGTAACCCTGATTCTAGTGACAATCAGGTTTGCAGGCAGCAAAGTTGAGTTTGGTCTGAGTTTCCTACCGGAGAATGAGGTAATCCAGAAACTGCTTCTAATCCTCTATGCTGTTTTCCTTGTTGTATACATGGAGATATCAAGCGCAGTAATTCGTTTCTCCATGCTGGATACCTCCATCAGGACAGGGGAGGTTTACGTAATGAACGTGAAAAGCATCACAGATAGGTACAACAGGGCACTGGGATATACCCCTGCAGTTGCAGCAGTAGTGGCAACCCTTACTCTGTTCATCAATTTCTTTGTCCCTCTTTTCGTTCGTATTCTTGATCCTGTGGCTGCAAATAGGCTCGAGGAAAGTGTCGAGTTGACCAGCGTTTACGGTGTTGCTCTAGGCACAATTCTAGTTTTCATTGTGATTGCATCTATGTTCGCGATCAACCTTCCTCTTAGGATTCAAGAGTACCTTGAGGGGCAGTCCTAATCATAGGAATCCACCCATCAAACCCAGGTCTGCAATCACAAGCATTGCAACCGCCTCTACGACAGGAGCGGCTCTTGGTCCGATAACTGGGTCATGCCTGCCTCCGACCTTGAGGGGTTTGGTTTCATTACTTGGAAGGTGGAGCGTGAACTGCTCTCTGGGAAGGCTACTCGGTGGTTTGAAGTGGACCAATACTCTAATCGGGGATCCTGTAGATCTTCCCCCCAGAGCCCCATCTGCTTCACCGGTTTCTGCACCCTCCAACTGTGGTGACTCGAGTCCTGGAATCCACATGTCATTGTTCTCAGAGCCCCTCATCTGCGATGATTCTACACCGTTAGAGAACTCGATTGCTCTGGCTCCAGGAATTGCCATCAGGCCTCTGGCAAGAGACGGTTCAATGCCATCGAACCAAGGTTCTCCAACACCTATTGGCAATCCATGAATCAGCAACTCAACTACGGAGCCGATAGAATCCCTCTCCCTCCGAATGCGTTTGATCAAATCTGCCATTCTTGGAGCAGCTTCGGAGTCACGACAATTGAGTCTGGACATTTCTGGCACGTCATCAGTTAGTTCTGATTTCTCCAGTTCTATTAGTGGTCTTGCAGAGATATCCCCGACTCTGCTCAGATGAGCGTGACAAGACCATCCGGCGTTTTCCAAGATTGTCCGGACTTGGCTTCCTGCTGACACCAGGCCCAATGTGAGTCTGGCTGATTGGGAACCACCTCCACGAAGATCGCTGGATCCAGAGGATCTAATCTCCTCCACCATGTCTGCATGCCCGGGGCGAGGGTGATCGGGTAGGAAAGCGTAGTCGGATGACCTAGCATCAGAATTCCGAACTAGCATCAGAAGTGGCCATCCAGTGGCTTTACCCTCATAGACTCCAGATAGTATCTCACATTCATCGGGTTCCAATCTTGCTGACATCCCTTTCCTACCCGGCCTCCTCCTAGACAGATCATCTGAAAGGGTCTGCAAATCAATTTCAGTCCCAGGAGGAATCCCCTCGACTAAAGCCCCAATACACTTACCATGGCTCTCGCCGAATAGCGTCACCTTCAACTGATCACCCAATCCCATTCCCATCAAGATGCCTCCTCGACGGGTGAAGCATTGCTTGCAAATCGTGTCTGTATTGTGGAATATCCCATTTCATCGATTATTTCGGATATGGATGCTGTGTCATCTTCGAAGCAAACTACTGCGATTGCCGGACCGGAACCGCTGATTCCAGAAGCTATAGCGCCTGATGCAATACAGAGGTTGCTTATCCTTAGAGCCTCGTGATCGCCTGTAGCAGCAGAGACTGCCATTCCATTTGATGACAGGGAATCAAGAGCGGAGCCACTCATTATCGATGCCAATGACCTCTCGAAAATCTGACTTTGTTCTGAGAATCTGGTAAGAGATATTTCTCTTGAGCGCTCGCCTCTGAGACAAACTAGTACCGACAGACTGTCATCTACCTCGCCTTGGATGATAATGGAATCAGACGCTCCCAAACTTGGATCGACTAGTTTCCATCCGGGTTCTAGAGATGCCCAATTGTCATCCATGCTTCCTGTGATTGCACAATTTGACATCAACTGGGACTTGGCAGATAGATCTGCAATTTCTGAATTGGATAGTCCCGTCCATGCATAAGAATTCAGAGCCCTAAGGGCCGCACATGAAAGAGCTGAGCTGGACTTGAGTCCTTGTCCGATTGGAACCGTACTCTCCACATTCCATCCGAATTCATCTGGAATTGGGAGTCCCTGCTCCCTCCAGCAATACTCGACAGAGGCCAGAAGTCCATGACTGTCATCATTTACTTCGTTTGACTGGTTAACGATCTGGACCTGTGTTTCTAGCTGGATACCTACTGAGCAGCCTCTGCCTGACCCCAAAGCATGGAGAATGGAAATGGCCCCATTTGACCTACCTGATCCCAATACTTTCACCTCTCATTCACCTCTGCATTTAGGGCAAATCCGACATGTCGAGCCCTTTTGTCGGCGAGTACCAAGATCTTGTCGTCTTCTTTTGCATTAGTTACTGAGATTGTACCTCCATCGGAGGAAATAAGCCTCACCGTCTCGGCTTGCTGGACCACTATCTGGCCCTGCGAACTAGGAGCATCGAATCTAATCAATAGTAATGGGCGAGTCTCAACTTTCAAACGGCCGATTGTAGCCCTCTCTTGACTTCCGGAAGATGACAAGATCGCGACTTCTTCTCCGGAAGTCAATTCGCTCAGATACTTTGTTTTTCCATCCGCCATGAGTACGTAAGAATGGATTGCTCCGGCATTTACCCTAAATGGGCGTGTTGGCACGAACTCAGATTTGATTGTCTCCCCATGAATTAGACAAAGATTACCAGAGATCGAGCCAACTGCCATCCCCTGGCCATCATTAATCCTCCTTGTTAGATCAACACACACCCTCTCTCCAACACCTGCCCCTTCGATAGACAGGATTCTAGCCTCTTCGATGGTTACCTCGGAGTCTTCGGCTTCCTCCTTATCCCATCTGCCTCCTAGAACAGTGATCGCACCATCGACTAGGTGGCTTGGGACTAGTATGGCGTCTACCCCACCGCCCAGAGCAAATGCTGCACCATTTAGTTCGACTTCCTCGTCGATTGCTGCAGCGATTCTGGTACTCGTCCCTCTAGATGCTGCAACTAGATTTTCCAGTGGGACCATGGTCCAGTCTGAACATCGGACCAGGATCCATGGAACTAGGCCGATGAGAGATAGTGCTTCTTCCTGATCTGATGGATCATCGATCTGTACTTCCGATACATCCGAAGATGAGCCATTCCAGAATCTACTAACTATATCCCTATGGGGGGCTTCATGGATGGATTCGGACCAAATCTGCATCTATTCACCTCAGGTGCCTTGCTGCCTCTTCTGCAGATTCCCCATCGTGAACTATCGCCCTCAGTGATCTGATATGAGAGGCTGGTTCCTTTGCAGCAAATACATGCCTTCCAATGCATACTCCCGACCCTCCTGCATTGATTGACTGCTCAACAAGTTCTAGGATCTGTGAGAATTCAACGTCTCTTCCCCCTCCAGAAATTAGAACCGGTATCGGTACCGAAGAGGTGACGATCCTGAAGGATTCTTCCGATCCAGTCCATGGAACCTTGACAACATTGCAACCCAATTCCCATGCCAGCCTTGCAGCGTGTGCGACACCCATAGTTGGATCAGATGTATCAGGTCGCAAGTTTGGACCACGTGGGTAGAACATCCCCAGTACTGGAAGTTCTGCTTCGAGTGCCTCGGAAGTAATATTGGACATGCGAAGGATCATCTCTGGTTCTGCTGGATCTCCGAGGTTGACCTGGCCAGAAATACCAATTGCACCTCTCGAAATACACTCTCTTGTATTGGAGACGGTGATCTTCTCCTGAGAGCGGGGTCCACCGTGGATGGTGGACATGGATGAATGGCATACGAATCTGCTCCAAGCCGTTCTTGCAACATGATAGGATAGCGGTCCCTTATGCAGCACTATTGCATCCGCGCCCCCCTCTATCGCTGCGTCAACTGCTGAATCGGTATCCATCAGTCCGTTCTCTGGGAATGAGGATGCACTGTGGTCCATCGGGACCCATACTCCCCTGCCTCCCGGGAGGAGGGTTTCCAAGCGGTTTGCTAGTGCATCTGCCACGTATTATCGCCAATGTCCCCTCTCTTGAATGGTCCCGTCGCATCTTGTCCGGGTTTCAACTGCAATTTGTATGTCAGATATCAAGGTCGACAATTACGGGGGCGTGGTCGGATACGACTAGCCCTCCCTCTCTCATGATCTCTGCAGATTTCATCAGGGGTCTAGCCGCTTTGTTTGCCAAGATGTAGTCAATCCTCCAACCTCTGTCCCTCTCCCTTGCTCTTCGGAAATTAGACCACCAAGAGTAAGGCCCCTTCATTGGTCCAACATGAATCCTTAGGAGATCGTGCCACCCTGCTTCCAGCATTCTATCGAACCACTCTCTCTCGCTCTCCAGGAATCCGGAAGTGCGCTTATTTCCTTTGGGATCCCAGATATCGTCCTCTGTGTGGGCGATGTTCAGATCCCCGCACAGTAGTGCAGGCTCGGATGACTCGAGGAACTGTTTACTCCAAACGAGCATGTCCTCCAGCCACTGATCCTTGTAGTCCTGACGCTCCTGTCTGGCGGACCCATTCGGCAGATACATGTTTATGCAACTCAGGTTATCGTGCTTGGTGACCAATACTCGTCCCTCTGGATCCCTGGTTTCATCTAGTTCGGTGTCTATCCCCCTGCCCACCTCGGCCATACCAACTCGAGAGCAAGACATCACGCCGGAGTACCCCTTCTTCTGAGCTGGGTGCCAAATTACCTCATAGCCCTCTGGCTGTGTCCAGTCCTTTGGCATCTGCTCTGGCAAGGCACGGACTTCCTGGAAGAGCATGACATCGGCATCGATGCGTTCGATGAACTCAACGAGCCCCTTTCTATGAGCGGCTCGAATCCCATTCAGGTTCCAGGAGACGACGCGCATGGGGGGTGCTCACTGAGATAGGTCTTTGACTTTCTCGACTAGATCCATCCTGCTGATTCTCCACATCCCGTAGGGAGTAAGCGCAACTGAGGTAACAACTACTACTCCGATAAGCTGGGCAGCAACGATCGGGTCGACGGTCACTGTCATGAAGAATGACCACTGTACTATGGAGGAAATCATGGCCTGAGTTCCGACCAATGTGAACAAGAAGGCCAGTATGCCCCCGATTAGGCCTATTGCCAGATGTTCTCCAAACATCATCCAACCTAGTCTTTTGATTGGTGCGCCCAATACCCTCAGGGTCGCAATCTCCTTGTCCCTCTCGGAGAGATTCATCAGTAATGTGTTGAAAAGGACAACAATTGCGATTATTATGCCTAAGAAAAGTATTGCTCCTAGGAAACTCTGTTGCTGTTCAATAATGCTCTCAGAGGAAGCAATGAGGTCTTCCTTCTCCGTTAGACCAACGGAAATCTCACCTAATTTGCTATCTGCTTCGATCCCATCAGGAAGATCGATCAAAACCGAAGTCGCTTCTATTCCGATTATATCGGCCAAATCGGACCTATGGAAGTATACTGTTCTGCTAAGCTCGCCCTGAGTGATTCCAACGATTTCAACACTCTTCGACTCGGATCCGAAGACTAGCGTCCTGGTATCGCCTACTCCCCATCCTAGGAAGTGGCTCAGACCCTGGTCGATTAGGACCTCTGATGTCTGTTTTCCACTCTCAGGAATGGAACCTGTTCTCAAATCTATAACAATCATCGAATCTCTGCCAGTAGAAATCTCTTCGACCCCATAGGCGGAGATAACTCTGGAGTCATTGACTGGGTTAGCGGGGAAAATTAGTAATTTTTCGTATTCTGCACCTTTCTCTTCTACCCATTCGATTACTTCGCCTTCTCCACCTAAAGGTACGTTTGCCTGTACATCCCAGTTCTGATTTTCTTCGATGCTTCCAACGGTGATTTCCTCCATTGTTGACATCATCAAGAGAGTGCTGCCGAATAACAGCATTGAGAGGCCAACAGCTAGGAATGTGAAGACGAGTCTTGTTGGCTTCCTAATGCTCGATCGGACGGTTAGTCCGACTGTCGCAGGTAGTCTGGAAGTTAAGGCTTGAATCCGTCGAGATGAGATTCGGATCTCATGCTGGCCCCTCATTATCTCCAATGGTTGCAGTCTTGATGCCTGAATGGCAGGAAGCACCCCGGAAGCCATGACGACTAGAATCGTGACTGATAGAATCTGGATTACCAGAGGAAGGATATCGGCCGCTTCTAGGATTGGAATCCCCAAGATTTCCTCGTAGAAATCTAGCATCCCCGGCACGCCAAGCGTCACGGCAAGAATAACCCCCAAGGACCCTCCAATCACCCCTATCGCTAATGGCATGAGGAAATATGCGGGCATTATTGCATATCTGGGAATTCCAAGAGTTCGCAATATTGCTATCTCTCTTGACTGAGACTGAACGAGTCTCTGTAGGCTTAGGAAAATCGTGATTCCAGCAATAGCCGCTATCATCCCTGTTATTGGGACATAGAACATCATCGCACCTTCAGCATCCGCGCGAAGAATTTCCACGGAGAAGACTTGTGAGCGATCGTAGACCAATGTTGGGTTGTCTTCCATGTTCGAAATAGTCTCATCAATTGAAGAGACTAGTGATGTAAGTTCTGTACCCTCATTCTCATCGGTTGAAGGTATATCATAATCTGGATCGCCCAATACGTCTATCAGAATAATATTCGAGGACCCGGAAGTCAGGTTTGCAAGTCTCTCAAGACCGCTTGATGATAAGTATCCAGTGGCGAATGTCCCGGGTTCTGAGGGAAAAAGTGACCCCTCTTGGCTGAAGAAGAGGTGGTTGGATTGGAAACCGATCCCGACTACTGTGAAGGACATCCTTCCTGATCCTGCGCCTATCGAAACATTGTCACCCAATCCAAGTTCCATTCCCGATGCTACACGTTGATCGATTACAATCTCGGAATCTGTCGATGCCACTCTCCCGGAACAGCAATCGTGATTTGGGATCCAAACCCTATCGATGCGTCCCTCATCTATTCCATGCCATACGGCGGGTACTATTTTTTCTGACTCGATTCCATCGTGCATTTCACGGAGGAACATTGTCCCATCCAATCTTAGGCGTGGCTCGCAGTCATTCAGTACGAGAGTTGAATCTGGCCATTCTACGGAAATCTCCTCGCAGAGCGAGTTCGACGTATCCGCATCCCAAATTCCGCTAGGGTTCTCCACCCACACATCAGGGAGATTGACTCCTTGGTCGGTGTCTTGGTATATCTCCTCGTACATCCCAGAAACTGTATGAGCGTATGCGGCAAACGAGATTCCGGCGAACACGGCGACCATCACCATTGCGGAAACCGCGACAAGCCTGAGTTTCATCCTCAGTAGGCTTCTCGCGAGTCGCTTGGTTAGGAGTACTAGCATTTGCATCTCACTCTATATTCTCATCGGAAAGAATCTTGCCGCTATCTATTCTTATTACTCGAGTTGCGAATTCAACCAAGGACTCGTCATGAGTTACGAAAACACAGGTAATCCCCTCTGCTTCGCATGCCTTGACTAGCACTTCCATTACAGTGGTGGAGGTCTTAGAATCGAGGTTCCCAGTTAGCTCATCACCTAGTAGAAGACGAGGAGTCTTGGCTAGACTTCTTGCAATCGCTACCCGCTGCTGCTGACCTCCACTAATCTCCGCGGGGAATCTATGGATTTCATTGGTAAGGCCAACTAAGCCAAGTAGTTCCCTGGCCCTCTCCTCGTCTCTACTTCCAGATAATTCCTGAATTAGCAGTAGATTCTCCAGAACTGTTAGATCTTGTAGCAGATTGAAAAATTGGAAGACGTATCCTATGTTCTCTCTCCTGAATTTCGTCATTTTTTCTGAGTCGTTTGAAGGCACTAATGATCCTGAGAAAGAATAGCTTCCTGAGGTTGGGCTATCCAAAGCAGAGAGGCAGTTTAGAAGGGTGGTCTTACCCGAACCAGAGGGACCGAGCAGGATTATCCTCTCTCCTTCTCTGACTTCCAGATCTATTCCATCCAGGGCCTTTACAGTCCCTGATGGCATCACATAGTGACGTCTTATATTGCGCATTTTCAGTATATTTTCCATCTTTTTCACCGCAGTAGTGGGCTAATTTCTAATCATATCGATCTACTTTCGAGAGTATTTAGTCAGAGGCTCCAGCAAAGAATGACATGGAATCTTTGAACAACTCTTCCCTTCTATGTCTTTTGTTGTCCCTAATCTTTAGCCATGTGAATCCTACAGCCAGGAGGATGATGAATGGGATGAACGCCTCCGCGTGATATCTCTCCATCACCTCGATTATCCCTCGTGCTGTATAGGCCCAAGTGACTGATGCAGCCGTACCGCCAATGAAGCAGGCAGCGAGAACCCTCTGGAACCTCATTCGGGCCACTAGGCCGAGCATTGCTCCCACTAGGACACCGCTTGCCATGAAAGGTATCCAGACGAAAACTATCAGCCCCCAGAAGCCATACTTGTCGATTCTTTTCCTATTCTTGTGAGCCACATACTCTACTGATGATAGGATGTCACCCATGAATGGGTTCTGCAGTAGGGCACCTGGAATACCGTCACGCTTAGCCACCATTGCTTCCCCAGTGTGCTCTTCTGAACCCTGCTCGACCCTTCCGGCGACCGCTCTATCCCCGAGTGTTGATTTCTCATTTCTAGCACTAACTACCAGTTCCCTACCTTCCAATAGATGTTCCAAGTCAGATCCGAGTTGTGTCCTCAGATCACCCTGCAGATGCTCGTAGGTGGGCTTGAATAGGAAATATGCGAACTTCATTACTGGCCTGTAGATTACCCTAACGAACACGGCATCCTCATCGGCCATAATTGCAGATCCATAGTCTGCTACATCGTGTTTCCTGAACCATCTCGACATGCTTTCTCTGAATGACTCCTCTAGTTTACCAAACTGGCCTATAGAGGAAAAGAATACACTGTAGTCATCGGCTAGACTGACCTCGCCCAATGTGTCAAGATCGGGTGTTTCCTCCGAGTCGTCATTTGAGTTCGTACAAACCGCCTTTACCTGAAGTGGCCTCATTTCTCCGAAGATTCGGAACTCGTTGAGAATATCTTTGATGATTGTTCCTTTCATCTCTATTGGGGACATGATGGTTTTTCTCGTAGTACTATACGGCAAGAAAACATCGACTGAAATTGCTCTATCCTGTACTCTGATAGATTCCAGATCGGGCTTAATCTGAAGTCTTTTGCAGGCATTTTCAATCGTTCTGCAGATTAGCCTTTTCATTTGCTCACTGGATAGAAGATCATCTGTCTCTCTGTGGTACAACCTGTGCATTAATGGATACTGCACACAAAGAAAGAACACGGACATCCCGAGAGATACTATCGCCATGTACCAAGGTGGGATTTCTGCGTTCCCCCCTGTAAGCATAGCAGTCTCCCTACCTCCAACCCACTCTGCGCCCATCAATCCCCAGCCCCAGACCCCCATTCTCTGAATGGTTAAACAGGCTCTTTTTTCATCATCGGATTCCTCCATCTTCCTATGGTCCTCACCAGATCCGAAGAGGGAAGATGAATCACTGGTATGCAACTCTATTTCTAACTCCTTTACGGTGAATCCTGGATCTCCCTCTTGGCTCAATGATTCGTTTTGCTTCTCGGATATCTCATCTTCAGGCAAATCTGACCAGTCATTTGAACTGTTTTCCGAATAGAAAAATAAGATTCTAACATAGTAGTCACCATCGGCCAGATCCTCCTTACTGAGTTCCGATTCCAGATCTCCAAGTCCGCCTACTCTGAATTCTATTTCTGGGACAGGTTCGGTTTGAGGGTCGTTGCCTGTCCACGATGTCACATTCCAGACAAAAACAGAAATTACAGAAGATGATGATGGTGGGGCGTTATGGCTTTCGATTTGCAAATCATCATGATCGACCCACGTATCAATCCACACCTCGCCTCTTTTGTCGACGCAATCGTTTGGGTCTAGTGGAGTTCCGGATAAAGTATCATCAATCACAATAGAATTACCAAGAATTAGGCCCGATGAGGCGATTGTGATAGACCCGAAGAAAACGAGGCCAGCAATCAATCCGAAGACCAATGTGTAGTCATCGAACGTCTGAGGTACTACCGTGTTGTACAGAAAGCTCTGACCCGGGTTCTCCCTCCTATCCCTAATCCTGTCTAATTCTACGTCAATCCTTTCATCGGATTCAGAGTTGAAAGATGCTTCAGTGCGTTGTTTTTCTTCCGATTCCCGGGGTGATGTCGGAAGGATGTCTTCGTCCATTAGAAACAGACGAGTGGGTCGGGCGTATGTGATATTTTTCACAAAAGATTTTGCGGACTAGGGTAATGGAAAGAGAGGTTATTTTGGAGTACCCGGAGTTTGGTTACGGAGGCAATTTTAATGTTCTCCTACTACGTAGGAGGAGTATGTCCAGTGGCAACGCGGTGAGATCACGCCTGTCTTTGGCACTAGTGGCAGTCATGATTCTCCCCACCCTTCTGTCAATCAGTCAATTTGGGATAGAAGCACCAGAACTGGGAGAAGGGGCCGAATCGAAGGAGTCTATCGAGGTACCAAGCTTCATGCCATTCGACCAAAGTGCTGTGGACTCCGAAGACCCCTCGCATGGGTGGAATTGGGACGACGGCAATACGGGCAAGGCCGCACTATACTACAGGACAGCAAGCTATGTCCCTATCGATAAATGGGAGCAAGTTACCGGGGAGTCGGTTGTCTCAGGCTGGCATGCACTAGGTCACGAATACCCGCTTCCGTCGGACTGGAAAGAAGAACTCGAAGAAATGGGGATGGAATGCAGGACCTTCTATGCCCCTCAAGGATTCCACTGTGATGTTCCTCGTCTGAGTCCCGAGACTCTTGATGAAGCAGGCGTAATTGGGGCATTTCGTCTAGCGGGAATAGACAAGATTGCCCCAGACGCGTTTCCGATCCTGCAAGGAGAGAACCAAGATTTCACAGAGACTGGGGGCGAGAAGTACCTGCTCCGAGTCCTTCTCTCCGGATCCGGACACATCACTGACTTGCTGAAGACTGGGGTCGAATTGAGTGACTACAGGCCCGAAAGGTTCGCGGATGTGCTAGTCGATTCTAAGGAAATCGAAATGCTATCCGAACAGCCATTCATCGAGTGGATCGAGCCTATCTACTCTCCGGAGTTTGACAACCAAGAGGCCTCTCAGATCATCGGGGCAGATTGGGTGGGGGATTCATCGAACATGGTCAGCCATGGTGGGGCCGTTACCGGGGATGGGGTAATCGTTGCAGTGATGGACTCGGGCCTAGACACTGCTCTGGAATGCAATAGCCTCACCAACTGCAATATCTTGAACTCGGGAATTCACGCAGACTTCTCTGGCAGGATAATGGGTGTCGTTTCATACAACAACTGCGGGGTGTGCTCCGATGGAACTGGTGGCCCTAACGACTACAACGGGCACGGTACACATGTTGCTGGTTCCGTACTAGGGGATGGCAGCAACTCGGGAGATGGCGAGGACAATAGTGGCATGGCCCCCGGAGCGCAACTATTCATGCAAGCTGTGGGATATGGCAATAATGACGGCTCACTTGCCCCTCCCACTTACGAAAGCGCATATGCAGAGGCTCATGGTGCTGGAGCCAGGGTCCACACAAACTCTTGGGGAGTAGGGCCTGATGCATGCGGATCAACCTCCTCATGCTGGGCGTACTACTCAACGGACACGATGGAGTTGGATGCTGCGGCAAATAACTACCAGGACCTGACTATTCTATTCGCGATGGGTAATGATGGCAGGGACTGCTACTACACATCGTTCGGCGCTACAAATTGCCCTGGTGGCCAAGACGGTGAGGTTAACCTAGGGGCCCTGAATAGGCAAGCGACAGCAAAGAACATCCTATCTGTCGGAGCTTCGGAGAACGTCAGGAACACCCTGGCGATGCATTCACGAAGTTACTTCAGCGTATGTGGAAATTGCGATTGGTATGGCACCCCAATCAAGAACGATTTGGAAGGGGACAACGCAGAAGGCATGGCGGCTTTCTCCAACAGAGGGCCCACTAGCGATGGTCGGATCAAGCCGGACATAGTAGCACCTGGAACTTGGATACACTCGACAAGAACTTCCCTCAGGGACACGGGCGCGGATCTCGGAGACTACTACACGGTGAAGCGTGGAACTTCCATGGCCACACCAATCACCGCTGGCAGTGTTGCACTAGTAATCGAGCATCTGAACTCGCATGGATACGACTGCAACCTTGCATACAACTCTGCTAGTGACAACTGCCCGGAGTCTGCACTAGTGAAGGCTATTCTGAGTGCCTCGGCGCATGATATGGAAGGCCAGTACAGCTCTGGAGGTGATGGTCAGAATGGTGCCGCGGAGAAGGCGCCGAACAGTCACGAGGGATGGGGCAGGGTGGACTTGGAGAGGGCCATGGGCAGCGGTTTCTCCGAAGGCATAGATATCATCACATCAGATAGTCACTCTTTCAAATTGAGCGTTCCTGATGCCGGCATTTCCAGTTTGAGGGTCGTTCTTTCGTGGAACGAAGTCGAGAATTCTCCTTCGGCAGGAACTCAACTCAGGAATGACTTGGACATTTTCCTGAAGAGCCCGACAGGTGTCCTCCAGACGTATACCAACGATGACGTCAACAATCTAGTCGGCATTTCCGTCGATTCACCGGATGCTGGGGACTGGGAAGTCATCGTGACTGGGGCGAATGTGGTAGATGGATCTCAGAAGTACTACCTGGCGGCTAGCGATGGCGTACTAACCGACATGCGCCATCCGGTTTCGGATGGGTATAACGAACCCGGTTTCCAATCGGGTTCGATCTTCACAGAAACCACGATGACCGTCGGGGACGATCACCTGTGCGCGATTCTTGACGACGCGTCCCTCCAGTGCTGGGGCTCAAATGGGTTCGGGCAGCTAGGAGATGGGACTACGATAGATAGGCTGACTATGACGGAAGTTAGCCTCGATGCAGCCAGAACAGCAACTTCGATCAGCTCGGGCAAGGATCACACGTGCTCAATACTAGACAACGGGGAGCTGCAGTGCTGGGGCAGGAACAACTACGGACAACTTGGAGACGGAACTAATTCGCATTCAATTTCTCCCGTGGGGGCTAGCCTGTCTGGAGTACCTGTGCAGATTTCCTCGGGAGACTGGCACACATGTGCGATAATGGATGATGCGAGCCTGCAGTGCTGGGGCAGGAATACTGATGGACAGCTCGGGGACGGGACGAACACCGACAGTAGCACCCCAGTGTCAGTGACAATTGGGGAGAATGTGCTAGCAGTCTCGACAGGGGGCAGCCACACATGCGCAATTACCGAGAGTTGGGCTCTGAAATGCTGGGGCTCTAATGATAACGGACAACTCGGCATTGGTTCCACAGCCTCATCTAGCAGCCCGACCACTGTCACAGTAGGAGGAAATGCCGTAGCCATATCCGCAGGTAGTTCCCACACCTGCTCACTGCTCCAAGGAAACAACGTGAAATGCTGGGGGGACAATAGCATGGGACAACTGGGTGATGGCGGGACCAACCAACAGAACGATGCTGCCACGGTTGGGGTCACTCTAGCAGGTGCAGTTTCGATAGACTCTGGGCGTGAACACACATGTGCCGTGGATTCTAGCGACTCACTGCATTGCTGGGGGGGGAGCGCAGACGGCCAAGTGGGCGATGGAAGCAACTCCGAGGAAGTCTCGACTCCCGCGGCAGTCGATCTGGGGCAGAACTTAGGTGCGCTGTCAATATCATCAGGAGGCTCCTACACATGTGTGGTCGGTAGCAACGACCTAGCTAGGTGCTGGGGCGGGGCCAGTAGCACAGGGGCGTTATCCCTCGGTAACGAGCCGGAAGAGTTCGCAATCACCAGATGGAGTTACATCAGTTCATCGGAGAGGGACTGGAACAATAATGGGGATCTGAACATATTCGAAGTGGGAATCGGCTCGGATGGCGATGGCGATGGCTTCCCATCCACCGAAGACAGCGATGACAGCAATCCTACCGTAGCGGCCGACTGCTCCTCTGGTTACTACGGCAGGTTCACCTGCAGACAGGCCACTCCAGGATACTTCGTTAGCGGCTCGGGGAACACCGTGATGACGCCAGCTAACCCCGGGCACTACGTTGTCTTGTACGGGCAGAGCTCGGAAGTCGAATGTGACGTTGGGGAGTTCCAGAGGCTCTCTGGACAGACATCTTGCGATGATGCGGAACCGGGGTACTACGTTCCATCCCCAGGGGCTGCCGAGGGGACGCCCTGTCCTGCTGGCCAATACAATGACCTGTATGGACAGAGTTCCGTTGATGCCTGCAAATGGGCGGAATCTGGGCACAGCGTACCAGTCCTACTACAGATGACATCTGGGGCATCGCATTCCTGTGCGATCCTGGACGACGGCTCAGTCAGCTGCTGGGGGGACAACAGCAACGGGCAGCTTGGTGATGGGTCCAGGACACCGAGCCTAGAGCCTGAGAAGTCATCCATGCCACTAGGCAGGAAAGCAGTAGGGGTCTCAGCAGGCTCATACCACACATGCGCGGTGTTTGACGATGGCTCAGTACGCTGCTGGGGCTCCAATGAATTCGGGCAACTTGGCGATGGAACCGAAATAGAGAGGACTTCTCCAGTGGAAGTAGACCTAGGACAAGGGATGAGCGCTCTCGGAATCTCATCCGGAGAGTCGCACACCTGCGCGGTCCTGAACGATCAAAGCGTCAAGTGCTGGGGCCAGAACAGCAACGGGCAGCTCGGGGACGGGACTACTGAAGATAGATCGAGCCCAGTACTCGCGGACATGGGTGGAGAAGACACCCTATTGGTCTCCACAGGCTCATACCACACCTGTGCAATAATGTCAGACAGAACAGTGATGTGCTGGGGAGACAACTGGAACGGGCAACTTGGGGACGGAACAAATTCCGATAGGTCAACTCCTGTGGAAATCTCGATCCCAAGCAACAGTAGCGCGGTTTCCCTCGATGCCGGGTCTATGCATACCTGCCTTGGCGTTAATGATGGTTCAATGTTCTGCTGGGGCTACAACGCATACGGGCAGCTCGGGAATGGCGGCAATGGAAACTCAAACTCTCCCTTGGCAGTGCCGCTGAGCGCCAACCAATTACTTTCATCTGTCCAAGTAGGGCTTTTCCACAGCTGTGCCCTTTTCGACTCGGGAGAGGTCGCATGCTGGGGGGATAACAGCAACGGGCAGCTTGGTGATGGATCGCAGATTGGTAGAACGGTACCGACAATCGTCAGCCTGAGCGAGAACGCGACATCGGTCTCAGTAGGCCAGAGACACTCCTGCGTCATACTTGTGGATGCTAGCCTGCATTGCTGGGGTGCAAACGAAGCCGGCCAGATTGGTGATGCAACCTCTTCCAATAGGGACAGTCCCACTTCGGTCGACCTAGGCCATGGGTCGAAGGAGCAACTGCCATGTGCACCGGGGTCATACCAGCCAGACCCATCACAGACGACATGCATTCTAGCAGACAGGGGCTTCATGGTACCCCAGTCTGGTCAGACCACACAGATTGGGTGTATTGCTGGTTACTACGCCAGCCTTAAGGGGCAATCCGCATGCACAGCTGCATCCAGGGGCTACTACGTTTCAGATGCACAATCCACTTCCCAGACCCCCTGTCCTAGCGGCCAAGCGACGTTGGCTG
>CAXEIX010000005.1:0-18806 GCA_963996605.1 uncultured Candidatus Poseidoniales archaeon
CAGCTAAGAGAGATATTGGATCACCTAAAATGGCTGGTAGAAAGAAGATACTGGACTCGCTCGTAAAAGAGGCATCCGAAAACAAAGCAGATGTGATTATGAGGCCTGTCAAAGCCGACAGGGAGACACTTTCCAAAAGTGGGTTCAAGATAGGAGAAGACATAGAAGGCCTGGGGGGATTCGTTCTCGAATCTAAGGACGGTTCGACCATGCTGGACTTCAGATTCGATATGATGCTAGAAGAGGCATGGAAAAATACTCTGGGCGAGATTAACGGGATACTGTTCAACGAGTGATGTGATTAGATGGTCAGGGCGCAAAGTGGCAGATCCAATGTGTATAACGCATCTGCTAGAGCCAAGGCACGAAAGGCATCTCTAATTGATCAGACTAGAATGCGCCAGTTGGTACAACAAGGAACGGACTCAATCAGCGCAAGCATAGGTGAGATGGGATATAGAGCAGAAATGGACCTATATGCGTCCAGAATGAGCGGAGCCGACGCTGTAGAGGCCGCTCTTTTCCATAATCTAGACAATGACCTCGCAGGGGTACTAAGATTCTGCCAAGGCAAACTGAAGTCTATTGTTGCGATATACGTTGAAAGGTTCGACTACGAGAAGGCTAAGACAGTTCTTAGAGCTGTCAATGGGGGTGCGTCCGACGAGATGATTGAAAGTCAGATATTACCCTCGGAAAATCCTCGAAACGCAACGTGGTTGACCATTGTGAAGAATACGGAGGGTCTTGATGAGGCCGTTGAGGCTATGTCCGGAACCCCATGGGGACAAACTCTAGCCCGACTCGATGCGGAGTCCACTCTTGAGGTCATGGAAAACGCACTAGACATGCAATATTTCGCTGATGCACTCAGGTCTGTAAAGGACAAGGAAGGAAGTCCCCAGCTACTGAAGTATCTAAGAATGGAGATCGATCATCGGAACGTTATCAATGAGTTCAGATCGATTCGAATGGGAATGACTCCTGAACAACGACAGGCAATGATAATTCCTGGCGGGAAGATTGACGCTGCCACGATGAAGCAGGCCTGTGTGGCAGAGGCCGATGAAGAATTAATCGATGTACTTCGTCGGAGTAGCTCTTTTGATGACTCTGGTTTTGACGAGGCCAGAGTAGATTCGGAAAGACTGGGCAGCCTGGATCCATACGCGGAGCTTCTATCACACCAGAGGCATGCGGTTCTAAGGAGATTTTCTCATCTAAGTCCGATTTCGGCGTTCCCTATAATTAACTACATTGAGAAGAAAGCGCTGGAAGTCAGAAATCTTAGATTGCTAGTGCGCGGAAAGGCCGTGGGGCTTCCTAAAGAAGTGCTAGAGGCACACATGGACTACTGAGGTGGAAAAATGGAGATTGCAGTAGTAGGAAAGTTGGAATTTACACTAGGGTTCCAGCTTGCAGGTGTAAAAAACCTGTACAACCCGTCTGATGACGAGGAGCTTACGGCGCTTCTTCGTGATCTTTTGGGTCAGGAAGAAATAGGAGTTGTCGTAGTCGACAACTTCGATCTAGTGAGGCTTCCCGAGAGGCTAAGAGTGCAGCTATCGGAAAGCGTGACGCCCACAGTTCTGGGCATAGGGACCGAGGAGGATAACACACTCCGAGAGTCCATCAAATCAGCACTCGGTGTTGACCTTTGGAAATAGATTCAAAAATTAATGGAAGTGAAAAAAAATGAGTACAGAAAATGGAGTGATATACCGGATTTCCGGACCAGTTGTGACCGCCACGGGCATTGCCCCGAGGATGTATGAGGTTGTCCGGGTCGGGAATGAAGGATTGATGGGAGAAGTAATTGAATTGCACGGAGACCAGTCGGTTATCCAAGTCTACGAAGAGACGTCTGGGGTCAAACCAGGGGAGCCGGTCATCAGGACCGGGCAGACTCTTTCAGTACAACTAGGGCCGGGCCTGTTGACCCAAATATACGATGGGATTCAGAGGCCTCTTCCCAAGCTAGAGGAGACAATGGGCGTTTTCATCACCAGAGGGGTCGATGCAGACGGTCTCGACCTGAATAAGGAATGGGAGTTCGTTCCTACAGTCAAAGTAGGGGACGAGGTGTCGGCAGGACATGTGATAGGTACGGTTCAGGAAACCGAGACTATTGAACACAGGGTCATGATGCCACCCGGAAAGGAGGGCGTCGTGAAAACCATAGAGTCGGGCTCCTTCAATGTCACACAGACCGTGTGCAAGCTGGAAGATGGATCTGAAATAGCCATGATGCAGGAGTGGCCAGTAAGGCACCCTAGGCCATTCGTTCAGAAATACGCACCGGATGTACCACTCATGACAGGTCAGAGGATACTGGACTTCCTCTTCCCCCTTGCCAAGGGTGGGACTGCAGGAATCCCTGGGCCGTTCGGGTCCGGGAAGACCGTCACCCAACAGCAACTTGCAAAGTGGTCCGATGCTCAGATAGTGGTGTACATCGGATGTGGAGAGCGCGGAAATGAAATGACAGAGGTCCTAGACGAGTTCCCCCACCTTATTGATCCCAACACGAACAAACCTCTGATGAACAGAACTGTGATGATTGCAAACACATCGAATATGCCAGTCGCAGCCAGGGAGGCATCTGTTTACACGGGGGTAACTATTGCCGAATACTTCCGAGATATGGGCTACAACGTGGCCCTAATGGCTGACTCTACTAGCAGGTGGGCTGAGGCGATGAGGGAGATTTCGTCGAGGCTTGAGGAAATGCCAGGGGAGGAGGGCTATCCAGCATACCTCTCGAGTAGACTGGCTGAGTTTTACGAGAGGGCAGGAAGGGTTGAGACCTTGGCCGGAGAGGATGGTTCAGTGTCGGTTATCGGAGCTGTTTCCCCTCCTGGTGGTGACATCTCGGAGCCGGTTAGCCAAGGAACTCTCAGGATTGTTAAGGTATTCTGGGGACTTGACGCTGGTCTCGCCAGACAACGGCACTTCCCTGCAATAAACTGGTTGAGTTCCTACAGCTTGTACCCACAGGCTCTAGACCAGTGGTACAGAGACAACATTGCGAGCGACTTCCCTGAGGTTAGGACCGAGATAAGCACTCTTCTCCAAATTGAAGCTGAATTGCAGGAGATTGTCCAGCTTGTGGGATCTGATGCCCTACCAATAGATCAGCAACTCACACTAGAAGTTGCGAGAATGATAAGAGAGTTCTTCCTACAGCAGAATGCCTTCCACGACGTAGACACATATAGCGATCTGAAGCTACAGTACGAGATGGCCAAGGCAATAATGAATTTCCAAGAAGAGGGGAAGAAGGCAATCGCTGGAGGCGCACAACTCGAAGACGTGGTTAACGTACCTGCTAGGACCGACCTAATGAGAGGAAGGTTCGAGGAAGGCTATGACGGAAGAATCGAGGGGCTCGTTGCGGAGATGAGTAAGCAGATTGCTGCTAGTATGGAGGATAACTGAGGTGATAATATGAGTGGAAAAGAGTACAGAACAATTACAGACGTAAAGGGGCCTCTAGTGTTCCTAAACAAAACCGAGCCGGTTTCGTACAATGAGATTGTACAGCTGAGGCTCAGTGATGGATCGATCAAAAATGGACAGGTCCTAGACACATCCGATGACCAAGTGATTGTACAGGTCTTCGAAGGGACTGCATCTGTCGACAGGAAGACGGGTGTAAAGTTCCTGGGGGACGTATTCAAGCTCCCGGTAAGTAAGGGGCTAATTGGAAGGATTCTAGATGGTGCTGGGAGACCCAGGGACGGAGGTCCTGAAATTGTTGCTGATGACATGGCGGACATTATCGGAGCTGCAATAAATCCCTATTCTAGACAGAGTCCTGAGTCATTCATCCAGACTGGAATTTCAGCAATCGATGCTTGTACATCTCTTGTCAGGGGTCAGAAGCTTCCGATCTTCAGTGCCAGCGGATTGCCCCACAACGATATCGCTTTGCAAATCGCGAGACAGGCCAAATTAGTGGGTAGCGACGATGACTTCGTGGTAGTATTCTGCGCAATGGGAATTACCGCAGAGGAGTACAACTTCTTTGTACACGATCTAGAAAGGACTGGAGCACTTGAGAATGCGGCACTATTCGTAAATCTGGCCGATGACCCTGCTGTCGAGAGACTAATCACTCCTCGTCTGGCGCTAACCGCTGCTGAGTACCTAGCTTTCGAACACGACTATCACGTGCTAGTGATATACACGGACATGACAAACTACTGTGAATCATTGAGGCAGATTGGGGCGGCTAGAGAAGAAGTGCCTGGAAGGAGGGGTTACCCGGGCTACATGTACACGGATCTAGCGATGCTTTACGAGAGAGCAGGACTAGTCAAAGGGAAGAAGGGTTCAATCACCCAGTTCCCCATCCTCACAATGCCTGGTGACGATATTACCCACCCGATTCCAGATCTCTCCGGATACATCACAGAGGGGCAGATAGTTATCTCGAGGGAGCTTCACCAGAAAGGAATATACCCTCCGATCAACGTCCTTCCTTCTCTAAGCAGATTGATGAACGCAGGGATAGGGCCGGGCAAAACTAGGGAGGATCATAAGTCAGTGTCTGATCAACTCTACGCGGCCTACGCTCAAGGAAAGGAGCTACGAGGTCTGGTAGCAATTGTCGGAGAGGACGCCCTAAACGAGAGAGATCTGCAACTTCTCAAATTCGCAGACATATTCGAAGACAAATTCCTCAGGCAGAGCAGAGACGAGGATAGATCGATAGACGAGGGGACTCTGGACCTGGCTTGGAATCTGTTGTCAAATATAGACACAAAGTTCCTGGTCAGGCTGGATCAGAAGTGGATCGACAAATACCACCCTGGTGAAAAGAAGGGAGAAGAAGAGTAACGAATTCAGGAGTTGAGTGAATGGCCCTAGACATCAAGCCCACCAGGTCCGAGCTGATCAACCTGAAACGCAGGATAAAGCAGACCTCTACTGGATATAATCTTCTGAAAATGAAGAGAGATGGCCTATTCCACGAGTTCAGAACTCTGCTATCGGAAATGATTGAGGCCAGAGAGGGTTTAGTGGGGACATACAGAGATGCACTACAGGCAATCAATCTAGCCTCATCGATAGAGGGTGGTTTGGCAGTCAAGAGTGCGGCCATAGCCTCTTCAAAGCATCCCGAAGTCCAAGTCTCAAAGAGGAACATCATGGGAGTGGTTGTTCCAAAGGTCGAGGGGCAGAACCTCAAGCTGTCAGTTGAGGATAGGGGTTTGGGAATGGTGGGAGGTTCCCCCTACATCGACGAGGCAGCAGACGCATACTCGCTGCTCGTTGAGAAGGTAGTCAAGGCAGCAGAGATGGAGGCCACTCTGAAGCGTCTTCTAGAGGAGATTGAAGCCACGAAAAGAAGAGTAAATGCTCTTGAGTTCAAGGTAATTCCAGAGATGAAAGAGGCGCAGACTTTCATCCAGCTAAGGCTTGAGGAGATGGAGAGGGAAGAGACATTCCGCCTCAAGCGCTTCAAAAATAAGTGAGTTGGGCGAGAGCAGGGGTCAAATCTGACACCCCTCGAGGAAGGTCTGAGAGTGAGGCATGGTGGCTGAAGAAATCCTGGTCGATTCTGAGACTTGGGGTACTCGTGAGCTTCTGGAAGTAATTGCTTCAAGGTTCTTTGACCTAGGCAATGAAGGTGCTTATCCGAATTCATGGGAAGTACAGGGAAAGGACGACCTGGAAGTCGGAGGACAACTACTAGAACTCAACATACACTTGGAACCAATGGGTCTGGTCGGTTCACTAGAGGACAGTAACCCTCCAATAATGACAATTTCAAGAGCCCCTATGGGAAGTTCGGTCATGAGAGGTCACCAGCAAGTCGCACTATGGATCGTAATGGCGGGATTCATGACTCTGGTTGGGGAACATTGGGTTTCACAGTACGATTATGGCAGTTCTGGGGTTAGCGAATTCGGGTGGTCATTCTTTTTCTTCACTGCCCCTGTAATGCTCGCATTGCTCTTAGCCAGTTATTGCAGAGTAATTGTGGCAAGAAAGTTCGGAGTCGAGGTCGGGCACATTTCCCCAATTGTCTTCCCAATCCCCACGTGGTGGCCCTTTGGGATAGTAGGATTACTGGGGCAGAGGAAACCCGATCTAATCCCAATCCCAAACAGACGGGCACTAGGCTCAATCGAAGTATCGATACCACTCGTCCTATTCTTTTCAGGAAGTATTCTGACCATATTCGGACTAATGATGACTCCGAGTGATCCTCCAGAACTCACAGCGGCTCCAACAGTGTTCGATACAAACCTGATCACTGAGTATTTGGTCGAATCTTGGATGGGTGGAGAATCAGAAATTAGGCTGCAATGGTTGCATCCAACCGGGATTGCAGGAGTCGGGCTGTCAATTGTAGGTTGGGGGTTGATGCTTCCAATCCCGGGACTACCGGGAGACAGGTTGCTGCATGCAATAATTGGCCCATCTGAGATGAGGCAGGGTAGCACGCAGACATCGATCTTCCTCATCGTCCTATTCGTCATGGTGATGGTTTTCGCCACTGCAAAATGGACCCCCTGGATTTTCCTTGCTTTCGTGGCAGCATGGCAGAGGTTCAACCCTGACAGTCTGCCTCAGCCGATTATTCTGGACGAGAATTTCGGACTAGAGGAGAGGTTTAGAAGCAGGTTCGTAGCAATCGCATCCGTTGTTCTGCTAGCTGGAATGCCCGGAACCGTCCCATCATACGAGATGAGCGCCTATGACGTCGGAGTTTCCACTGAGACTTGGCCTGAAGAGGTAGTTTTTGAGACGGATGAGGCGATGGAACTGCCCCTAGTTCTAGAACCTCAAGGGGTGATGCCGGTGTCAGGATGGCTACAATTCAGAGTCGAGGGGGCGGAACCTGTTGAGTGGGGGTTGAATTTCTCGTGTTCTTCGTCTTCGGACATCTGCAGATTCGATGGAATTACTCAGAAAGAGACCCTTGAATTGTCAATTTCAATATCTCCTCCGGAAAATTATTTTTCACCTCACTTACTAAAGATCCTTGTCGATGTTTCTGGCTTCGAAGTAGAGCATGTGATTAAATTATCAAGCATAAGAAATGAGAGTTTTTCAGAGCCTTTCTGGGACCTCAGGGAAGATTCCGATACCCCAATAATATGCAATGTAATGAATACTGCAGAGGGAGGCACAATTGTCGTTGATAGTCCATATTGGGAATCAATTAATGATAGTAATTTTAGTGAGGGGTCTCGAGAAATTTGCCTTCAAGGACACGAAGGTGCCATACAAAATTCTGATTCTTTCGATGACCAGGGCAGGGTATTTGGCCCCATGGTATACTTGACTAGGGAGAACGAAACTATTGGTCCGTGGACGATGCCAATAGACGGTTCGGAGCGATCGATCCAAGTCAGTGGAGGGTCGTGGACAATTCCAAGTGATTTCGCCGGGGTCGGAGATACGCTGATCCATTCGGACTACGGTTCGCCCTTCTGTCAATCTGGCGATGTCGCAAAGCAAGTTAATACCGGGTCAAACTGGTCTGAAGAGATGGGGAACTACTCTGCTATTCGCCTAATGGGAAATCTAAGTGGAAAGGGGTCCATTGGCATTGGAGACGGGGGTTGGCTTGCAAAATGCAATTTCGAAGGAGAAATGGAGGTTTTCAGAATCAAAGACTCTGTGGATGTCTATGTCCAACCAGATGGTTTGAGTAGAGGGATAAATGCAGAGGAATTCGTGATTTTAAACAGAGAGAATGTGAGGATGGAGTTATCTCTAGAGTGGCATGGAGATTCTCCGCAAAGTGAAATCTGGGAAGTCACCATGAACGACTGGGTGGAGTCTGGCAATAGCACTGTAATCTCAGCGAAAGCAGTAGGGCTCTCAGATCTTGAGAGGGCTGTTTGGGTCACGGCGGACAAATCTAGCATCACCGTCCATCTCTCGGCAAGATGTCCTTGGGGGGGATGTTGATTGAGAGTAGCAATACTCGGAACTGGATCCTTGGGGGGTGTGATTACTGGTAGCCTGGCCGATACTGGGGCAGAACTAGTGTGCATATCCAGAGGAAGGACAGTGGAAATTCTCCGAAGTGGGCTAACCATCTTCACGCCCGAGGGAACCGTGGAAATGATCCCAGGGGATCGCTATTCACTCATAGACAGTGAAGGAGGGCCAGTGAATGAGAGCATGTACAATTCCTGCGATGTTGCCATTATTGCTGGCAAGGCGGATTCGACATCAGTACTTTCCTCCATTGCAGAGGACATTTTATCAGATAGGGGGTTTGTTGTAAGCATCCAAAACGGCATAGGAAATGCTGGAATTATCGCAAGTAGAGTTGGTTGGGAAAGGGTGGTCGGCGGCTCCACTACACACTCGGCATGGAGAGATTCCGATGGCGGAGTGCATTGGACAGGAAGAGGTTCATTTTCCATAGGAAGTATGGATGGATCAGACCCTAGTGCAATCGAGTCTGAGTTTGTTTCATTATTGCATGAATCCGGATTGAATCCAGTATGGTCATCTGATATCAACAAGGAAATATGGAGTAAGCTGATGGTCAACGTAGCAATTAATCCAATATGCGCAATTGCTGGGATCAGGAACGGGGGACTGTTAGAAATTCCCGAGCTCTGGAGTCAATCCCTTGAGGCTATGAGGGAAGCTGAGTCAGTTGCAAGGGCATCAGGAGTGGACCTGGGGGCGATGGATATCGAGGATTACCTCAAGAAAGTAGTTACTGCTACTGCTGATAATAGAGTCTCAATGCTGCAGGATCTGATGGCAGGTAGGAGAACCGAGATTGATGTAATCTGCGGTGCGGTTATTTCCAAAGGCGAGGAGCTTGGGATCCAGACTCCACGAAACGAGATTCTTCTCGCGCTTGTCAAAGGGATAGAGATGTCCCAGAATCATGATTAGCCACTCAGCGTTGGCAGACGGGGCAGAAAAAGGTAGATCTGTTTGACTGGACTATCCTCTCGATTAAGCCCGGGCATCCTTCCTTCATGCAATTATTTCCTTCCTTTCCATAAACCTGGAAATTATGAACGAAATAACCCATTGCCTCTTCTCCGTCAACACCTCTGAAATCCTGTAGTGTTGAACCTCCTGCATCAATAGCCTCGGTGATTACATCATGGGTGGCAGCAGTAATCCTCTCCACCCTATTTGATACACCTGATTTTCCTGCTACACTGTTCGCCTTTCTCCTAGGTGAGACTCCTGCTCTGAACAGAATCTCACAAACGTAGATATTTCCGAGACCAGCGATAACTCGCTGATCCAGCAAGGCGGACTTGATTGGGGTTCTCTTGCCTCTTAGCCTGTCACCTAGTTCTCCTGGAACAAGATGATTTGGGGTTGGTTCAGGACCAAGGCTGGAGAGAAATTTGTGTCCGTCTTGTTCCGATGTCAAGAAACAGTCCATGAAGCCAAATCTTCGATGATCGGAGTAGACAGCCTTACTTCCATTGTCAAGGTGAACGACAACCCAATCATGAGGGCCGTCTCCGCTACCTACTGGGGCCCCATTCGAGAAACTACCAGGTCTGCTCTCAATTCCTTCTCCGATTAGCGTCCACCTACCACTCATACCAAGATGGCAGAGCCACGTAATACCACCTTCAAGACGAATTAGCAGATACTTTGCCCGGCGGTCTACTGACACAACCAGACGATCCCTAAGAGAGGTAACGAAATCACGCGGGAATGGGAATCGAAGATCGCTTCGCCTCAGATCGACTGCCGCAATCTTACGACCAAGGAGGTGCCTCTCCAAACCAAGGCGTACAGTCTCGACCTCTGGTAACTCAGGCATGTTTTATTGGCCTGAGAGGTAGGCCATTACCTTTCGGAGACTCTCGACAAAGTTATCTCTCAGTGACTTCGCGCAACCTACAATGGAAGAGAGTGATGTGCCAGAATGGGTTTCAGACGAAGTAGAGGTCCCACCTTCTGAGACAGTTGTTCTAGAGGGGAGTCCGAACGTAACAAGTCAGGCTCCGCAGCAAATCTTCGTGCAGGGGCAAGGAGGACCAGGGATGATGATGCCCACGACAAATGCGGTTCTGGCTCTAGTTCTGGGAATCTTGGGTATTGTGATGTGCTCCGTTTGCACGGCAGTTCCAGGACTAATACTGGCAAATGGGGCTTTGGCTACTACTAGTCAATATCCGGGCCATCCCGATCAAGGCATGGCGAAGGCTGCCCAGATTATTTCTTGGATTGGAATTGGCCTATTCATCCTTCTAATGTTATTCTATGGCGGTATTTTTGCAGCGGTGTTAATGTCCGGTGCTTGAAGAACAAGTGAAAACCACGTGTTGCTCTTCCAAACCTTTCAAGTCTATTCTCTCTTGAAGAAGAAGATCTGATTCCATTAGTATTCGTTCAGCCTTCTGGAACCTTGTGTTATCGTTCCCCTCTGATGATCTCTCGCTTGCAGCCTTCAGACTAAGTATCCCGATTCCACCTGGGACGAGAAAGGATGTAGCAATTTTTACGAATGTCTCGGCTTGATCTGCTATACTGAGATCCTGATGAATCCAATTTGCCTTTCCTCTCATGAAGGCAGCAACCTGTTCAGGCTTTCTTGCATCCCCCAATACCGGTACAAGTCCCGTCCTCCTGGCTGAGAGCTTGACTAAATCTCGAACCATTCGAGGTGAGATCTCAACTGCGACCAACTGCCCCCCATGGTGGTTATCTGCACCACAAACGAAATCATGGATATGGCTGACTGTTCCACCACTGGATGCCCCTAGGTATAGACATGTAGAACCAGGAGTTGGTAGCAGAGAAGATGGGTCTTCCCTTGTTCTAAGGATTGCTGCAGCAACCTTGGATCTAGTGGGGTCCCACCTTCTCCACTCTATTCTGCCGTCTCTTTTTCTCCTCTCCCCTCTAACTGAGACTCCCTTCACTGCATTCCTAGTCCAGAGGTTTCTCCCCTCCCTCTTGACTCCCCAAACAATTGGCTTTGACTTATTTGCCATCCCTCAACTCCTCTTTGGTGGTTTGGGGAACTTTGCCTTGATTGCCTCAATCTCACTATTTATCTCATCGATCTGAGATTTACCCCAAGGCTCTCCATCGAAGTGATCTACTCTGACGGCAATGCTTGCCTTCCCTGCAAGATATCTTGCAATCTTCCCCCTGACCCATCTCGGAGACCGGCTCACTTGTGGCATTGAGAAGAGCACTGCTCCGTGTTTTGGAGGTGGAGCACCTCGCCTGTGTGCAGACATCGCTGCATGGGCACCAAGAACCTGTAGAGAGCCAGATGGCATGCGAGCGAGCCTTTCCCTCCCTCCTGCAAGAGAAATCATTTTTGCAGCTGATACCGGACCCAATAGTGCGCTTAGTGATGGTACGTGAGCGGTAGCAATTTCCCTTATCGAATCCTCCAATTGTTCCAGTATTATTGATGAAGATTTTACTGAAGAGGCGTGTGAGACCATGGATGACCACTCGGAGTCAGAGGGCATATGTTTTGGTGGTGAAACTCCAAGTTTCTCCGAGGCTTCGATAATCGTTTCCGAAGACGCAATGGAAAGTGGGATCTCATGCCTCTGTGAATCTAGGTCAGCCTCTGTAATGAAAAGACCAGCCCATTCGATGCAACGAGATTCGGATGCCGTCCAAGTTGATCTGGCCTCCAGAGTTGCTGAAACTAGCATATCTAGCCTCCTGTCCATGTCTTTTGATGAGTCGGCAACTCCCATCTTTGCTAGTAGCAATGTGGATCTCTGAAAGACTTCCTCTGATTCTTCCCACCGAGGCCAGTTTGGTTCTGAAAGAACGCCAAGAGGATCTATTTGCGCTTCTGGAAATCTCTCAGATAGAGTCATCACCTCGGGAAGAAGGCGTCCTTGTTGGATCTTTAACAGTCTTTTTGCCACACCAGATGGCGACATTTTGCCATCCCACATAATCTCGTCAACAATGTTATCTTGATCATCGACGACACGCGATAGGCGCCAATCGAAGATTATTTTCATGTCCCTCCCAATCGGCATGATGGCTTGAACGGTGCGGCAATTCATGGGAGGCTAGACGAATAGTTGAATAGTCGGCAGGCTCAGCGTAGTTCGGTTCTCGTTAATACGACAATGGTGATAGTGATGTTTTGTCCTGTGTGCGGTGCGCTTTCATATCCGGATGATAAGGGTTGGATTAAGTGTCCAGATTACAAATGTGGGTACGAGGGGCCGCTATCAGGAGAAGATGGAAAGGGGTCCGAGTTTACCGATCCTATGACAGGGAAGACCATCGACCTTGCCAATACTATGGCTACAACTGATTCGAAGTCTCTCAAGCACCTGACTGAGGTAGTAGAGGAAGATGGACCCCAGGGGACTCTTAGGGAGGGCGACTACATTTGCCCAAAGTGCAATGGAAGGAATGCTTACGTCCACTTGCAGCAAACTAGATCTTCTGATGAGCCAGAGACCAAGTTCTGCACTTGTGCTAATCTCGAGTGCAAACATAGGTGGAGGGAGTACCAGTAGATAATTCTGGTTTGTTGCCAATAAGCATCAAGAGCCTCCGATGAAGTAGATAGTATCAAGGTGAGTGAATGCTGAGAATTACAGCCAAGCAACAACTAATGAGGGAAATAGTAGATGTCCTGTCTGTTCTTACCTCTGAGGCTAAACTGGTATGGGGGGAAAAGGGGCTAAGCGTATCAGTAGTTGATGGTTCACACGTAGCACTACTTTCAGCAACAATTGCAGATGAGTGCTTCGAAACATATGAAGTAGAACCAGTAGAGATTGGTCTTGACCTTCAAAAAATGCGTGATCTGCTTACATTAGCGGGGCCGAGTGATCTTGTTGAGATGGATTATGACGATGCGGTTGGGGCCATAAATGTCAGAGTTGGGGAGGTTCTAATGATACTAAGAGGGATTGATACCAGTACAATGGATAATCCCAACCAACCAAATCTAGAGTTCAAGTCAAAGGCGACTATTGACTCTGAGAAGCTTTCCAGGGCTTTGAGGGCTGCAAAGTTTGTTGGGGGGGAAGTAGATCTCAGCATGGACAAGAATGAGTTAGCAGTATCTGTTACAGTTGAGGCAGGAGAGGGTGTCAATGTGAAGTTCGAATCGGGCGAGTTGAGTGAGTTAACTTGTGCATCGCCGACACATTCTACTTATTCTCTCCAGTATCTTGGTGAGTTGAGCAAGAAACTTGCTGGTGGCTTCACGAATGAAGTATCACTTGAGTTTGAGGAGAAGTATCCCCTCAGACTAACGTGGATGAGCAACGAAGGCGGAGCAAGGTGGACTTACTTCCTAGCTCCGAGAATTGTCAATGACTGACCCGTGAACTCATCAATGCCCCCCTCTCCGGACTTCTCGTGCCAAGCAGAGTATGCGTCGTAATACCCACGGTGAACAACTCCACTGAGCTTGCATTGGCGTTAGACGGACTAAAGAATCAAACATTCCAAGAAATGGACGTGGTAGTCGTAGGTCCTGATCAAGACCAGGGGAGGCGGATTACTGAGGAAAGGGGTTTCAGATACATCGATGATAGGGGTTCTAGTAACAGAGCGGATGCCTGCAATATAGCCATTGAAGAGACTGATTCTGAAATAGTCCTATTCACCGATGATGATGTCATCGTACCTCGAGACTGGGTCGAGAAATTGGAGAGGTGGTTCGAACGCCCAGAGGTTTCCGGAGTAGGTGGGCCAAACTTCGCACCTATTGAAGAGTCAGATATTTGGCAGAAATCGATTGATGTTGCTTTCTGCAACAAGTTCCTAACGGCTGGGACGAATTACGGCAAAAAGTCAGGAGGGGACCTTGAGGAGGTGGAACAACTCCCCGGGGTGAACTCAGCATACAGGAGAGAGGTTTTGGAAGAGGTTGGAGGATTTGACCGTGGGGCGATAGGTGCAGAAGACGTGATGCTGGATCATAGAATCAGACAATCTGGGTATCGTCTCTGGTCTGATGGGAGTGCAACTATGTGGCATCGTAGAAGGGGAGTCGGAAGGGTGAGGAGGCAGATTAGGAACTACGGTCTTGTTAGGACACTAGCAGGGAAGAGGTACCCCCGTCTTTGGGGGTGGAGTCATAGCTTAGTTTCTGCATTCCCCATTCTAGTTTTTTTCTCACTAGTGACTTTCATTTGGGGTTGTCTAAATGGAGGTCTTTCTTGGCCAACATTCTGGGATATTTCAACCGACGCAGTTCCAATGGGGATTGAAAGAGCATCGGTGCACCAACTGCCAACTTTGGCTATCTTGTTCAATGTCATTGCATGGTTCGGGGCTATACTAGGACCGTCTCCCAGCAAGGGCCCAGTTACAGTAATTATTTCCTCGATGGTTTCTTTTATGCTTTTGTGGGAATACGGGATCGGGATAAACAAAGCCAGAATGAGCATCATAACAGGGAGTACGAATTCACAAATTGATGATAGAGATAGAAGTTAGGTATTCCTTCTTTTTTTCGTTCTTGAAGGAGTCATTCGGTCGGATTCAATGTGCCAAGTTGGCTGTCTCGGGCGCCAAAATAGCATTGTGAACAAACCGAAGAAAACCCCTCCAAGAAGTAAATTCAGCCAACCTTCTCTAATGTAATCTGGACTAGCATTGAAGAATGCCCAGACAAATGAAGGCAGAATGCCGACGATGGTGCAAATCAGTATCTCTTCAAAAATGAGATTCGATCTATTTCTTCTATTGGGGATGCACGGAGGATTTTCACTCCAATCAGATTTTTCCCTCAGTACCAGTCTAACCCTGCCTGCAATAGGGTCTCCGGTTCTTCCCGAGGAGTAAACAGTAAGCGTTTGTGCCTTTCCTGATTTCCATCTTCGTATCAAGGTCGGGCTATTGTCATCGTTTATGAACGGCCTTCCATCACATGCCTTGCCCCAATAGTCAATTGCAGAATCTGCCAATGATTCGGAAGATCCGTCAACTCCCGATAGTAGCCCTCTGGAGTATGCCAGTTCCCATTCTGAATCGGAAGCTATCTCCATGTCAGAATTCTGTTCAATACTGGCTATTTCTTCGAGATCAAACGTCCTTCCCGATATCCTAAATGGATATTCTATACTTACCTCGTGACGTGGCCCGATTCCACCAAAAAGAATTGAGCGATTATCGGAACCGACAAGAACTGATCCCGGCTCTACAGAAACCCAGTGAATCTGGGTTTCATCCAATATTATCCCTCCAGTGAACCCAGTTCTCCAGTCTGAATTGACCACTGTGATGCGTAGACGTTGTCGTTTTCCAATAGATTACTATGAGTTCCGCGCTCTACTATCGCTCCGTCAACCATTGCAACGATCTCATCGGCATTCCTAATGGTTGCTAGACGGTGCGCTACTGCAATCGTTATCCTCTTCTTTCCGCCATCTGAAATGCCGAATAGAGACTCCTGAATTCGCTTCTCCGTCTCAGCATCAAGAGCTGCGCTGGCCTCATCCAGAATCAATAGGTCAGGATCTTTCAATAGTGCCCTGGCAAGGCTAATTCTAGCTCTTTGGCCACCTGAAAGCATCACACCCCTGTCCCCAACCATCGTTTCCAAACCGTCCGGGAGACTGGCCACAAACTCGGTTGCTCCGGCTGCTTCTAGAGCGCTGAGAATCTGTTCATCGTTAGAATCTCTGGCATATGCCACATTCTCACCAATAGTCCCAAAGAATAGAAATGGGTCTTGTGAGACAAAACCGATTCTCTCCCTAATTGATTCTATCTGATAGTCGTTGATATCCCTGTCATTGATCATTACCTGCCCCCCCTGTGGTTCGTAGAACCTCTCTATCAGTTTCAGTATGGTACTCTTGCCTGCCCCAGTGTGACCCATGACACCAAGGAACTCCCCCGAGGAGGCAGCGATGGTGATTCCATTCAGGACATTGTTATCCGATGTAGGGTATGCAAATGAGACATTTTCAAATTTTAGTGATTCTATTGGTCCGTTCAATGGAACTGCCCCGTCCTTATCGAAGATAGACGGTTCCAAATCAATTATTGCGAATACTCTCTTCGATGAAGCCTCGCCTTTCTGGAGTTGGTTGAGTAACATTCCGAGAATGAACATCGGCATTGTCATCCTAGTGGAAATTAGAAGGAAGGTGACGAACTGTCCGACAGTAATCTCCCCACTCGCCATGACCCAGCCCCCTGCTGAGGTTAGCAAGCCGAATGAGATGCCGGCCACAACATAAATTCCAGGTATGAATCGATTCCTAATAAATGCGGCTTGAATGGCAGCATCGCGATAGTCTCCACTCTGCCTACCGATCCTATCACTCTCAAATTCCTTAGCGTTATACGCCTGTACAACAGTTACGCCAGTAAGCACGTTTTCTAGAATCGCAACAATCCCGCCAGTACTCTCTCGTTGTTTCCTATACTTCCTCTGAACTCTAGTAGAGAACCAAATCACCATTGGAACAATTATCACCAACGGTGCAAATAGGATTAGAGCCAGTTTTGGAGACATCCAGAACATAATCACGAAAGCAGTAGAGAATGTTATTGTGATTCGAATCATACTTGTACTTGCATCTGAAATGATATCCTCAAGTTGGGCCACATCTGCTGATAATACGGACATCAGATTGCCAGTCTGTCGGCTCTCAAAGTATGATGCTTCCATATTCAATAGTGAATTAGTAGCGTCCATTCGAATATCGTGTTGCGCCAAATATGCGGTAGATTGCCAAAGTTGATTACTCAGCCCCTGGAAAATGGCCAGGAAGGTAAAGGAAACCATAATTAGAAGTCCGAATCCAAATTCCACAGAGTCTATTGGCCCTAAATCTGGGATTGGCCCCCAATTCACTATCCTCTCAATTTTAGAGTTGGTGAATGTATTGGATTGATAATAATCTGCAGCCATTCCGATTGCGATGAAGGGTATTAGGTCGAAAGCACGAGCTCCGGCGTTCGCCAGAATCCCACCAAGCGCCTTTTTCCAATATCTAGTGATGTAAGGAAAGACCCTCCAGATCTTCCTGCCGACTACTTGTTTGACATCTTCAAGCTCTGACATGTCCTTGCTCAGTGAGGTTCCGACATCTATTCCGTCTTGCTCGCTTTCTGACACAGGCTATCGCAAAGCAAGAGGCGTTTCAATGCTTCAGTCCTAATTTACGATTTACTGAGCCATAGAAAGAAAGTGGTGCGCCCGCCGGGATTCGAACCCGGGACAAGAGGTTGGAAACCTCTTGTGATAACCCCTTCACTACAGGCGCTTATACTCAGCGGGCACATATCATCCCTAAATCGATTCGGTGTACTGAATGATTTGAAAAGTGTGTGCCTACACGGATATTTATGGGTCTGAGACAGAAGATTGGAGTTTTATTGGTGTTATTTTTCCTACCAATTAATGGACCAATATTGAGGATGTTTATGGAATCCCAAGGAATGTCTCCGATTGGAGAATTGAAGTTCCTGGGAATATCAATAATTATGCTTGTAATTGGACTATTGATGATTTTTACTCCACCACTAAAGAGATTCAACTCATAGCCCATAGAGTGATTCTGGCCAATCTGAATGAATATTTTGCAACAAAGACTCAACCTTGGATTCTTTCCATCCAGAGGAAAGAAGGCTTGATGCCAATTCGTGGGTCCGCTTTGGAACTGTCTTTGGACCCAAAACTGCTCCTGGCCTATTCTTATCATCTAGAAAATCCGTCTCCATGCCCCAAGGGGAAATGGCCCGGTTAGCAGTTTCAGTCAGAGTTGCAATACTCCCCTTTCCAACATTGACGGTGGCTGAGAGGCCATGTGTGAATTCTGCGCTCACATTTGGGGGAGCATAGTGTCGTATTGCACGATCTAGAGGAAGACCTGCGGATCTACATAGTTGACTCAATTCTTGACAGGTAACATCATCGTTATCCTCGACATGAAGTTGGACAGAAGTCTTTGCAGAGGATGCCATGGATAGAATCTCGAGGAGCATTTCATTTGCCTCTTCCCAAATTTCTTCTGCGACAGGGTAGTGTGGACGGCCTACTTCTCCTAGGCAATTAGCGGTTCCAGAATCGATATGCTCTAATGCCAAGGAAACTGCTTCCAAATGAAGTTCTGTAGATTTCTTTAGGCCCAGATTTGCAATCTGATTTTCCCACGTGACAGGATGTGGGCCGAGGGCAACTCCCACTTCTAAGTCGAAATTTCTACGAATTTCCTCTGCCATTGAGATTGTTTCTGAGTAGACTTTCTCGTATCCTTGACGATCGGTAGGAAGAGATCTGGAGAATTCTGGTTTATGCACGAGCATTATCGCTGTTCCTCCTGATTTTGAGAAATCGGAAACTGCATCAAGGAACCTATTGTTCCTATCTAAATGCAAATGCTGGTCGAAGATGGGGCCAATCCACTTCCCATCGACAAGCATTTTCTCACGCCAAGGCGCCTTCTTCAGACAGTTCTGATATCCAGTGAGATACGGCCATTTCAGCAACCTTCCTGGAAGACTGTCCCATCACAATACCTCTGCCGTTGTTGAAAAGAAGTATTGTACAGTTGTATCTCTTTGCAACGATCCTCAGTGCATCGAGTCTCAAGTCGTGATTTGCATCCTTGAATCTCTCTGCCGCCAAGTCAATCAGGACGGCACGCCCAACTGAGAAGCTGGCAAGAACTTCGCCGCTTTCAATCATAAGTCCCTTCTCAGAGAGGCCGATTCTCAGGAGTGTCGCCTCAGCAATTAACGAAGCGGCCTCGGGATTGGAGATTCCATGGATCAATAACGAGCCATCGGTGTCTACAACAATTAGGGCCCTAGGGTCCTCGTATTCAATCACCCCAAATGCTCCGTTGCTCCTCGCTTCGGCATACTTCACAGCA
>CAXEIX010000006.1:0-18444 GCA_963996605.1 uncultured Candidatus Poseidoniales archaeon
CTCGATGGATGGTGCTGTCGCCTATGGAATAGGGATGGTCTCGGATGCAGCATCACAGGGAGCCGTAGAGACACTGGTCATCGTGGCTGATCTTCTTCGGAGTGAAGATAGGCAATCTGACTGGGAGTCGATCTCTGGAGCGGTCGAGGCCTCGGGTGGGAAGGTGATTCAGGCTTCGACAGAGCACGATGCGGGAAAGCAACTCGAAGGCATGGGCGGAGCAATCGCCCTACTGAGATGGAAGTTGGAGTAGGCAACCCTCTTCACCAACACGCCGAGGGACATGTATGGCCAGGGCCCCAGTGAGGATGGTCGGATTGGGCCTCCGAGACAGGAGCGATCGCGCATCTGCCATCTTGGAGAGATCAATAGGACTCGGGGCTGATGCCCAATTCATTATCGAAAGAAGCGAGATTAGCGAATTTGACCAGGGCCTAATAGACTGGAGGGGGATGCTCGATTCGAAGCACTGGCTCGTGCTATCAACTTCCTGCCTCCTTGAAGGGAAGTCAATGAAATGGGCTTGGGGGTCATCCTTGACATTCGCGGAGCTAGAGGGCTGCAAGTCCGTCATGGTTGTAGATATGCCCAGAGAATCAGAGCGCCTGGAAGAGGCATGGGGTTCAGTGATTGAGAGAATCAGACAGATACACCTGCTCTTCATCGGCCCTAAGGCGATGAAGGCACTAGCTGAATTGGAGGAAATCGAAGAAGGCAAGCTACTGGGGGAAATCAGAAGCAGGAGCCTCGTTCCAATAGTATGCTCATTCGACCCCGAGAAGGGAGTCGCTAGTATCTCTCACGCACTGGGGCAAGAAATCGTCGAAGTTGGCAAGGAAGTCGGTTTCGAAAGATGGCTCGCAGGATTCCTCTGCGAGCTACCCCAATCGGGCTCTGGGGCATCTGGAATCGCTTCTGCGGCTGGGTCCGCATCTGGCTAATCCTTCTTCCCGCGAAGCCACCACCTGAAACCCCTTTTGAAGGGGCACCCGTTCGGCCGGACCCGCGAGGCCAAAGGGATGCCACTCAAACTAGGGCCTGCAGGAGTTCCCCTCTCTTGCAAGGGCCGCACCATTGTCGAGGGGATGGACGACATCACCGTATTGGGATTGGACGCTATGGAGGTCCAGACGGTGCGAACCATCCAGCCCCAGCACTTCGATCAATACTGGCAGGCTGGCATCCTATCGTGGAAGTCTGACTTCGAAATGAACATGCACGGGCCTTACTACGCAGAGCTACTAGGGAAAAAGAGGGAGAGGAACAGGACCCTTTCAAAGATGGAGACGAGCCTACAGGCTGGCAAGATAATCAATGCCAGGCACCTTACATTCCACGTCGGCCCGTATGGGGAGTACGACCCTGGCACTAAGGCGAACGAACAAGTCGCAAACGTGATGTCGGGAATTGTAGAGAGGGTCAGAGAGGTATGGGGGGTCGAAGGTGAGGAGGAAGATTACGCCGCATTCCCATGGGTCCACGAATCGGAGCCGTCATTGGTTGGGATTGAGACCTCTGGAAGACAGGATCTTTGGGGCACGGTAGAGGAGGTGCTGGAAGTCTGCAACCACGTGGAAGGTACAGTGCCCGTTTTGAATATGGGTCACATCCACGCTCGGGGACATGGCAGGCTAAGGACCAGCGAAGATTATGCCGAGCTATTCGATCAAGCAAGGGAAACCTACGGCGGTTCCACGTTCTACTGCCACTTCGCTGGAGTCGAGCACAGGATGGGTAACGCACTTCACTACACCCAGATCAAGAAGTCTGACCTGAAGTTCGAGCCCTTCGCAGAATACCTAGCAGAGGAAGGTGATTGGATGGACATCACAATAATCTCGGATTCCCCACTTCTAGAGCACGATGCAATGTACATGCTCCAGCACTATGACAAGGCAAGGCAGCGCCTGCTAGAGATAAGGGCCCGAGACGAGCGCAGGGCGAAGCTTGCTGCCCAGCAGGGAATAGATCCAGAGGAGTTGAAGAAGAGGGAAGAGGAGGCTGCGGCTGCTAGGAAGAGCCAGGTGACGGGGGATGAGGAGCCGGTCAAGAAGGCACCAGCAAAGAAGGCCGCAACCAAGAGCAAGGGTGGAAAGTCAGGTGGAATGATAACAATTGATGAGTCTTCAGAAGAAGATGACGTGTTCTAGCTCCAGTGACACCAATCAGCAGTCTAGTTCAATAACCTGTTTTGGAACCGTGGGTTCATGGCGACAGGAACTGTGAAGTGGTTCAACTATGTGAAAGGATTTGGTTTCATTGGACGGGAAGATGGTGATGACCTCTTCGTTCATACAACCGAAGTAAACGGAAGAATAGAAGAGGGAGACTTGGTTGAGTTTGAAGTCGGTGAAAGTGATAAGGGCCCGAATGCGGTCAACGTCAGTAAGATCGGCGATGCAGAAGAAGAGTAAATCTGATTCCCCAGAGCTGTATATGCTCGCGAGAAATTCGCTCACTCTTCCTCGGAAGAGTTCCTCTCCCAATTCAGGATTATAGCACCGTTGCTACTGATTCCTAGTACCGGAGACCACTGGCTGAAGTCAACGCTATTGTTTGCATCGATCATTGCTCTTAGATTGGAGACTAGTGGAGGGTCCAATCTGATCCCGAAGGGGGCCTTTTCCGATGCGAATAGAGGGGAGTGCGGCCTGGCCTCGACTGGCTCTGAATCGGATTCTTCTTTCTCGGATGGAGAGTCAATTTCCTCCGACTGATCAGATAATTCGGAAGGCTCCGGATCAGGGAGTTCGTCTTTATCCATCAAAGGTTCTTCTGGCTCTGGGTCGCGGACACCAACCTCGGAGACGAAGGGGGTTGCACCCTCGATTGTGCTACCGATCTCTAGCCCTCCACGTGAAGCATAGAGGACCGCTTGGCCTATCAGGGTCAGCGCCGCTAGGAAAAGCATGAGGACCAAGGTCAGCTCACCCTGATCGAGGCCGGTGTATATCAGACCGGATGGCATGCCTACGAGGCTGATCATACGCCTCCAACCGTGGTCTCGGCTGAAGCCAACGACGACGTGATGGAGAGATAGGATAACGATAGAAATTCCGAATGCTATCTCGAAATCGATGAAAGCCGAGTATAGCAGCATCGCGACTAGGAAAAAGGCGGATCCAAACAGTCCGAAGTCCTTCTCGATATCGAATGAATCATCGTCAGATAGCTCAGGCATTATCGTCATCATTTCCCCGGAGCCATACGGGTCCTTCCTCGACCAAGAGATGTATACCATGACAATTCCGACAGCAATAGGCCAAAGTAGCGCGTTATCGGGAGGAGTGGGGGAGAAGTCTTGGGAAATCCAATCCCAAAGCGTCACAGACTGCACGAAGACAGAGCCGTGAAGGAGCAACGGGATCCCGTTCCTGAGCCCGTCCCAGGCTGCGAACAGGGCAGCGATGAATGGCAGAGCTCCTGTGAGTTCTCCCGAGAGCAGGAAGAAGGAGTAGCCGTATACGCGCGAGGCGGATCCCACTTTGTCAAAGAGCTGCGCTTGTTCGGGCGCCTCATCTCGGGCTGCATTCTGCAACAGCACGCCCCTTTGCACAAGAGCATACTGGAAAAATCCGGCCAATCCTCCGACGACTCTAGCGAGTTCGGGCTCTATGGAGCCATCCCCCATGTAGTCGAAAAGCTGTGATGATGCCCAGAACCAGGCTATCGGGGATACCCAGAACCAAAGGACCACTCCCTTCTTCCAAGCCACGTATGTGAGGATAGCCACGATCATAATCGGTGCCGTTCTTGGGTCGGGGAGAAGGAAGGCGATGCCCATTAACAAAGCCAATGCAGGCCCGAAGAGTTGCTCTGGCCCAAATCTCGACCCTTCCTCACGTGCCCTCTCGATGGGCAGGTAGAATGCAACTGCGGCTGGTATGGAGAACAGTAGGATTGACGCCCACCTAGGGGTGTCGAAAGTCAGCAAATCGGTAGTCTCTCCCAAGTACGGCAATTCTGCCATGGCGTTCCAAATGATGTCATTAGCATCGTGGTTTGAGTGGAATAAGGACGCGTAGATTACAGCGAAGATCGGCAGGCAAGCCAGCACAGGAGTGGAAACGTGCTTAGCTGCCCTCTGAACTGCGATTGCGAATACTGGAATGGCTAGTAGTCCACCGGAAGTGTCGGTAAGACCAATGATCAGCAGTATCGACAAAGTCAGAGTCCCAAAGTTGCGTGCCTCCTGAGAGAGGTCAAGCAGGGTCTTGAGGCGGAAGTTGACGATGACAGGGGCTGCGATGATCAAGAGGTCCCTAGTGGAGCGTGCAAGCATGTCAGCACCCTCTTCTGAAATAATCACAGCGGATATCAGGGAGACGATGGAAAGGTACGAGATTCCAATCAGCCTCTCCAAGGGCGTAGTGTGGAATGCAGCCCCTCCCTCGAATGCCAAGAGGGCGACGGCCAAGGCAGTGCATGCAAGAGTCATCCTGATGGCGTCCGTAGACGAGGCTTCATCGATGTTGGACATCAGGAAGACGAAGATCAGGAAAAGGATGGCTGCCATCTCGGGCCTCAATGACAGGCTCTCGCCCTCTTTCCTCCACCTATGACAAATCCCGAATAAACCACTGGCTGCTATGATAGGGAGAGCTCTAGAAACAACGTCATCTGATTGTAGATCAAAGGACGAGAATAGAGTTGAAAGAACAACTGGCGAAACTATCAAGCTCATGAATGCGATTTCTATGCCCCAATCAAGTTGGCTTTCCTCGCTTTCAGACCTGATTCTCAGGAATGAGTTCAGTTGATAGAGGGTCGCGACCAAGATGATTCCAACAAAGAGAAGGTGTGCCTCCTCGATAAGATCCACATTGAAGGATGCCAGCAATAGCAGGACCGAGGGCCCCTCGTAGAACCTAAGCCTGTGTCTGGATTGGGCCCAGATTCCCAGAGCTAGGATGGCTGGGAAGAGGACGAGGGAAAGGCCATCGACGACGCTTAGGGTTAGTCCTCCGAAATCTAGGATGTTACCCTTGGAATCGCCGGCCCCGATAAACGATGAAACCGTCCATGAGGCAACCATAGCGACATATGTGGCTCTGACTACCCAGTCCCGAGCCAGTGGGTGAGTCTCCAGGTAGACAAAGGCGGAGAGTCCCACAAACCATGCAACCATAGCCGCCTCGTCGGAGAGCAAGGCCAGTGCAAGTGCAAGTCCAACCGGCATTGCTGGAGTTCTCTGCATCGTGGTCGGAGCGAACCAGCCCACTAGAAGTGCGACCCAAAGCCAGAAGGTCAGTCCGAATGGCTCCTCTGAAAGTGTCAGTCCCGCGATGATGAAATGTGTCCCGTCGGCAGCGATAATCTGGCAGAATAGGATAGCGGCCACAACCGCTCCTGAGCCGTTCTCTATCATTCGCTTGGAGAGGCTGCGATCAGTGGCCGTGATTCCAACCAGTACAACTGCGGGAACCAGGAGGCTGGCGTGCTCTGTCTCCCCCCAAGAGCTCAGGGCCATGAAAATCGGTAGTCCGACTGCCGCGCCAGAGGCGAGTAGGTAAAGTACGGCCCTATCCAATCTGAGCGAATACAGGATCGCGGAACCGGTAAGAAGAACGACGGAGATGGTGATGAACCCCTCCAACTCCCCTCTGGAGTATTCTAGCCATATCTTGACTCCACTGAAAACCACGGCCAAGGGAGCTAGCACAACCACAGTCCTTGGGAGGGTCCCCAGAGAGTGTCTTCGGATTGAGAATGTGCTGATCTCCATCACCAGGAGAATCGCTGCCGTCTGCAGTGCTGCCAGCCAAACTGGCATCCACACCTCCCCATCTTGAACTTCAATCCAACTCATCTCTTTACCGTAGAATACTGCGAATCGAGATAGCCACACCGCTGAGAGGGCCCCCATCAGAACCGCTATCGCCCCACCGTACTCCTCTATCGGGTTCTCCACCCTATCTTTCCCGTATTGATGTCTGAACCACTCGTGCATGCCAATCACGGAAACTGCTGTGGCACCGGTGATAATTCCCAGAGTCAGGAACGAGTAGTCGTCGCTGACATTAACGACGGTGACGTAGTATATGGCATAGGCAAGCATTAGCCCACCTGCGACTAGAGAGGCGTATAATCCGATGATTGATGCATCGTAATCCGAACGTAGGACTGTATTTTGTGGGCTCTGGCTCATGGTCGTTCTTGTGTCGAGGGGGCTTTGTACTTAGTGCCGGAACTGGTTTTGTTAACTACCCCTTGTACTAGGAAGGCTTGAAGTCAGGACTGTGGTGGCGAGGATGCTACGGGGACTGTAGCTCAGCTGGGAGAGCGCCGCACTGAAGATGCGGAGGCCGCTGGTTCAAGTCCGGCCAGTCCCACCATCAACTTGCATCAGAGATGGTGTCTGTCTGTAGCCTGTGCAATTCGGAAATTCCGATTTGCGCTGCATCGATTAGAGAATCCAGTTCCTGCCTGGAGTATGTCGCTTCCTCCCCGGTACCTTGGACCTCTACGAATTCACCCGCACTTGTCATCACGACATTCATGTCCACGTCCGCATTGCTATCGAGGATGTAATCGAGATCAGTCCAAACCTGTCCGTCAACCATTCCCACGCTGATGGCAGCCACATCGTTTGGCATCACTAACATCTCGTGAGAGTCCATCTCCTCCTGGGTAAGTGGTTCCTTCTTTGCCCCCTTCCTGACCTCCTCCCTAGTCAGCCTCTTATCCTTAGGCAGACAATCGCCTGTAGCGATAAGCCGCCTCACTGCGAGCCTGAGTGCGATATTTGCTGCAGTGATAGATGCGCATCTCGTCCCTCCATCGGCATTCAGAATGTCACAGTCAACTGTAAGGGCAACGGGCCCTAGTTGCTCTAGGTCGACGGCCCCCCTCAGGGATCTCGCCACGAGTCTCTCAATCTCCATCGTCCTACCCTTGGCCCCGCTTCTTTCTCTACGGAATCTAGTATCTGTAGAACCCGGCAGAAGGGAGTATTCGGCATGGACCCAGCCCCTGTCGGAATCCCTTGGGAACCATCGTGGCAGTGACGGAGCCTTGGTTACGCATACCAATACCTGCGTATTTCCCTGATTATATAGGATAGATGCTAAGGCATTAGGGGTGAAGTCTAGCTTTACCTCGATTTCTCGGATCTTATCATTTGCTCTGTCGTTGCTGCCAACTCCCGTCTTCATCTTCGCCATGACCCTCCGAAACCAGTTCCTCGGATGAATCATTCGCGTCGCGCGTGTGGGGGTCGGAATGATTCCACGACCTCTGAATTGGTGGTAATGTAGGGCCCCCCAATCAAATCGACACAGTAGGGTACGGCTGAAAAGACCGAGTCCAGAATCTCTCTGATCGATCTTGGTGATCCTGGGAGGTTCATCACCAATGAGGAACCCCTGATTCCAGCTGTCTGCCTTGAGAGCATCGCGGTGGGAACATAAGTCATCGAAATGGCACGCATCTGCTCACCAAAACCGGGCAGCATCCTATCACAGACTGATTCGGTCGCCTCGGGCGTTACATCCCTCGGAGAAGGTCCGGTCCCACCAGTAGTAACAACTACTGAGCACCCATGGTTGTCGATGAGGTCTATTATGGCCTCCTCGATGGCTACTTTTTCATCGGCTACGAGTCTCCTAATTACTTTCCACTGCGATGACACTGCTTCTTTGAGGAATGACTCGATAGCCGGACCACTGAGGTCCTCGTACACCCCCGAGTTAGCTCTGTCAGATGCAGTCAGAACTCCAAAATGGCACAGTTCGGAATCGTCCATTGACAGTCCGTAGAGGCACCCAGAGAAAACGCCGTCGGTAGACCTGTAATGTAATGGGCACGTTCAAAGACCGTCGATTCGAACAGTCATCTCCGGAGGTAATGAGGTGCTGAGTCTTCCCCAACACGCACTGACAATCGTTTCCCTAATAACGACGTTTCAGGTGCATCTTTGGCCAAATGAATCGTTGGTTGAAATAGTCTCGTCACCCAATCTCTGATACGGGCGATAGACATGAGTGACCAGACGAAGTATGCAAACCAGATAGCAGTAGTAAAGCAAGAGTGCCCAGATGCCGATGAAGGTGAGGTTGGGAAGGAGTTTGCTAGATATGAGAAGGACTTCCTTATCCCTCCTGAGGATGCATTGAGGTCCGTGATAAGGAAGTTCCAGGTTTCTACAGGTGTTGAAGCCACGGCCAATTCTTCCGCACCGGTCCGAGAAGAGAAGAAAGTTGGGAGATTCGCAGAATTGGGTGCCGACGACAGGAATGTTACAATCGAAGTAGCGGTAGTTTCCTACACGCCAAGGACCCAGATGGTCAGGGGCGAAGAGCAGCAGATTGCTTTCGGATGGATAGAGGATAACCCCCATGAGGCTAGCTCTGAAAGAGTTCGCTGGGACTACAAAGACTGGGGGAACAAAGGGGAGTCGATGATTCCTGGTTCGATCGTAAGGCTCGAAGGAGTCTCGGTAAACGAATGGAACAGCAAGAAGTCTCTTAATATCAATCGAACGACCAGAGTGACTGTTGTGAAGGAGGGCGGAGGTTCTGCCCCCCCAACTGGCAATGAGCCACTAACTATTGCTAGGGCTTCTGAAGTCGAAGGTTTCGTGAACATAGTCGGAAGAGTCATGTCTGCAAAGCCCGATGTAATCGTGAGGAAAGATGGAAGTGGGGAGATACCCATCGTTAGAGGCAAGATTGCTGATGATTCAGGCAGTATTGGTTTCCTTTCTTGGAAAGAGTTCGAACATGAGGAGGGTTCTTTGGTTAAGATTGTGGGAGCATCCGTGAGGAAGTTTCGTGAAACTCCCGAGATTCAAATCAATGATGGCACTGTAATTGAGACATATCGCGATTCTGCATTCCCGGAAATGTCAGAATTAGTTGAGTCGGAGAAGGTAAGTATTGCTGATTTAAGGAATGGCATGAGGGACGTCTCGATTACCTTACAGATTGAGAATTGGGCTCAGAGGACGTTCGAGTCCCAAGATGGTAGTTCCAGAGTTGTGAGAAGTGGCGATGTGATGGATCCAACAGGAAGGTGTAGGCTCACTGCTTGGTGTGATTTCGATCCAACGCCCGGAGATTCGATTAGAATTGAAGGAGGAAGGGTGCAGTTCTGGCAGGGCTCTCCAGATTTGGTGATAGATAGTTTAGAACAGGTCTCAAGCCTTTCAGATTCTCCGTGGGAAAAGATTGACCCGGAGAATCATTGGGTCGAGGTTGGTCTGACAGAAATTACTCAGGGAGGTTCTAGAAGGGGGATTTCAACTTCGGGAACCATAGTCGCGATTAACAACGGATCGGGAATAATTGAGAGATGTCCAGAATGCAGAAGAATGCTGAGGGATGGTTCTTGCACGGAGCATGGAGCACAGCGAGGGGAAGAAGACCTGCGCCTTCGTTTTGTATTGGATGACGGAGTCTCTAATGCTAACTTATTCCTAGGAAAGGAACCGGCTGAGGAGTTCCTTGGGATGAAAATGGACAAAATCAAGAGTGAGATTTCTAGTATCGGCAAAGAGGTGTTTGTTTCCAATCTTCGAAGACGTGTGCTAGCCCGAAAAATGGCTGTCCATGGCAGATGCGCGGTTGACGGGCAGGGGGCAATGTTGTTTGCGGACAAAGTAGAGCTGGTGGAATCGAAACCTGCTGAAGAAGCCGAAATGGTGATGCAGAAATGGGAGGTGGTTCTTTGATTTCAGGGGATGGGAGTAGAAGAGCAAGGCAGAGTGCAGTGCGGATTTTTGCACAAGAATACTCGGAGTCATCATTGATTGAGAGAGGAGTCGGTGAATTCGACCCAAGTTTTGTTATTACAAAATTAGGTGCCAAGGTGAATAGATGCCTAGTCTGTGGGGGGCTGGAGAGGATGGAGAGGAGAGATGGTGACTCCGGCCCATTCTACAGGGGACAGGTCCGAGACCCTTCAGGTACCCATTACTTTGATGTGGCTCCTTTCCAACCTGAACTGCATCCTGATGCTGAAGAGTTACTGGCAAGGTTCGAAACAGGAGATTCGATACTAGTTTCAATAGTGGGTAGGCAAAAGTCAAACGAGTCAGAAGATGGTGGGATTTTCACCTCAATTAGGGCTGAGAGTTTCACCGAAATAGATCTCGAGTCCTACAAGTCATGGCTAGTTGAGGCTGCTGACGCTACTCTGAGGCGTCTGGAAGCATATTCCTCATCACAAGGTGCGGAACTGACCGAGGGGGGTTTGAGGACTGCGGGGGTTCCGAATGACCTTGTCCCTGGAATGGTGAAGGCTCGAGAGCATTACTCCGAATTTGATACAGAGGCTTACAGAGTTTGGATTCTCAAGGCCTTTTCAAGGGCCCTAGGGAGAGCGGAAGAAACGCCAGAAGTATCAATCAGCAATGAGTCCGAGTCAGTTGATTCAACTCCTGCTCAATCGAACGAAGGTGCTGATCCGAGAGACGTCATATTGGGAATAATGAGTTCCAATGGAGGGGAGCTAGTCGGATACGATGACCTTGTTGCGGCTTGTATCTCGTCTGGATCATCTGGAGAAGCAGCAGAGGATGCCATAGAGCACCTCAGAGACGTCACAATGGAAATTTCAGAACCTAGATTCGGTTTCTTCTCTAGTGCCACGTGATTCTTACTATTTACTGTTTGATTCTAGCGATGAAAGTTTGGACCTGATTCTGTCTATGGTAGACCCAGTGTCCTCGGCCAATGTTTTGTTTTCCACACCTGAGACCATTGCTGCACCCTTCACTTCGGCGATGTTGGTCGCGACCATTAGTATCCGGTGCCTGACGAATTGCTCGTCAATAGGCCAACCCCTCCTGTCTGCTAGTCTCAGTAGCAGATCCCTTTCAGAATCCCCCCATGAGCCTCCGTGGCCTCTAAGTATAGTCCCAACCATCCTCTCCAAATCACTCACTCGTGCATGAATTGTCAGGATGTCCCCCTGGACGTTGGCGGGTTGATTGTCCAAGCCTATCAACAATGAATCGCTGGCATCCTCCAGCAAGGCTTCTGCGGGAACTGAATGGAATTCCTCGATGGGAATTTTCGGCGTTACCTTCTCTTTCGTCTTAATTTCTGGTTCGGGTTCTTGGGGCATCGATGTCTGGAGGCCGTTCCTCCTCAGACTTCGCTTGATTCTCCCCCACCCATTTATCTGACTTGTCAGCACTCCAGCCACCCTGCCCATCAGGACAGTTCGATTCCCAGTGAGATCCAACTCGAGCTTCTTACACATCTCATGCAAGTCATCCCTATTCATCTCGGCCAGATTCTCGATCGTCATCCTTCGTGAGTCGTAACTCAGGTGCAACCATAGCCGTTGCCTCCTCTCCTTATGCGATCCAGAAGACTTGATCCCGAACACCTTCAGAACTTCCCCCATTTCCTTGTGGGACATGGACTGTATTCCTTCCCAGGAAAAATCAACTTCAGCGAGGACTAGGTTGCTGATCAATCGGGCTCTGAGGACCTCAACCGAGCCGGACTTAGAGATCCCTGAGTCCTCCGCCCTCTGTCTCAGACTCTGAAGACGCCCCATGTAGAGCGAGTTCAGTAAATTGGATTCCTCCCTCATCATTACAGTAGCCCCTCGAGAGGGTTCCTTAGTTATCGATTGCCCCAATCTTTGCGAGTAGAGGGGGATTTGGGGGGCGAACAAGATTCACGGTTGCTATTCCGGGAGAAACGGTGGCGCATCTTCGTCGTCTGGGTGGTCGCGAGGGACATCCCTTGTTGATTCGCTGACAAGATTTCCCCAATCCATCAGTAGTGCGATGACCGCACGCTGATACTCGCTGATTGCCACTAGCCTCTCCAGCGATAGTGTCCTTCTGCCATCCTTGGAAATGGTCTCCATCCTTATCTCAACCCTCACCTCATCATGGTAAATCTCCCCGTCAGGATCGTGACAGGATTGCTCCAAGACCAAGTCTCGATTCGCCTCTGCCTGCCTGAGGATGGCCCCGACTTGCCTGTGCCTAACCTCCAACCCGGTAATGTCGTGCATCGAGGTTTCCAAGTCACCCATTATCCTGCTCTGGACCCAGAGGGAGGTGTTTCCCTCCGATTCGGTGAGTTTTGCTGCTAGTCTATTCGGGAACCCTAATCGTGAAATGACTGCGATCAAGTCAGAATACGGGGGTGGGACAAAGTGAGGTGCTCCTCGCTCATTGGGCTGAGACATCAGGGTGTGCCTCCTCTCGGTTTGGTTCGTCCTTTCGTACTCTGTCCTGGAAATGACGAATCCATCGATTTCTCCTTTCTCCAGCAGCTTGGCCAGCAGACCAGGTAGATTTTCCGGGTCATCGGGTGGAACGAATCCAGGGGCCAGTTTCCCCAGTTCCACTGAGGAGATTGCTTGCAGGTCTGGCCTGGCTCTGAGAAGTTGTCTGCGAACCAAACCTGAATCTGAGACTATTATTGCTGACTTGGGCTGGTACATCAGGCGATCTGATGACACTAGAACCAGGCTTGGTCGTCTTGGAGTTCTGGCCCCGATTACCTGACAGCCACTATCAGAAATGATCGCTTCTCTGCCGAAAATCTCTATCGCTGGGAATGCCAAAAGATCCAGATCCCCCTCTGAAAGTGATTTTATCCCAGATTCGAAGTCATTGACTGGGGTGACGGAATGCTCGAAATCGTCTGGCTCGTATGATTCGAAATGCGCAGAAATCTGCGAAGACACTTGGCAAGAAGCAGAGTCCAGAGTTCCAACAAGTATCTGTTTTTCCATCGCATCCACCTCAGGGGGGGAGCACGCCTTGTGCCCATTCTGAGCGGCGTGCGCACCCGTTGATATATGCGACCCCTAGGCTGAAGATAACATGAAGGCGGAGAAAATGGGGTCAATGACTCTAGATTCGATCAAGAACTTCGTCGAGGATTCTATTGAAGAATTAGTCATGGAAAAAATGAGTTCTCCTCTCGACAAACCAATTATGTCCATCGCTAGAGAAGTCCTGCTGGGAGGGGGGAAGAGGTATCGTCCCATTCTTGTCATACTTTCCTACAAGGCTGCAGGTGGAGATGACCATAAGGAAGCATTAGACTTAGCCCTATCCTCTGAGTTAATTCACACAGCTACACTAGTGCATGACGATGTTTACGATCAATCAAAAATGAGGCGCGGTAAACCAACAATACACTCAACCCATGGAACTTCGCATGCGATAATTTCTGGTGATTACCTATTCACATTGGGCTTCGAGTTCGGGGCAAAGTACGATGAAAAGATAGTTGGGAGGGTGAGGGACGCATGCGCGGGTATAGCGTCTGGCGAAATCCTACAGTTCGAGCACATACATGACCTCAATACTAGACCGGAGGACTACTACGCAATTATCGATGGGAAGACTGCTGGGCCATTCGCAGCGGGATGCTCTAGCGCAGCGATGATAGCAGGTTCGGGCGAGGATATTTCCGATGCATTGTGGGGCTATGGAATGGAGTTGGGCAGAGCCTTCCAGCTTGTTGATGACATCCTGGACTTAGTCGGCGATGACCTTATCGGAAAGCCACGCGGAACGGATGTCCACGAAGGGAAAATGACTCTCCCCATCATCTACGCACTTACAATGCTACATGGGGCAGATAGGGATCAACTAAAGGACGTACTGACCAATTTCGGAGATGACAGGCTTCACGAGTTGGTCGAACTACTGGAGCAGGCGGGCTCATTCGAATATGCGAAATTACTTGTTTCGAATCACGTGGAGAGGGCTTTAGACCACATAGAAAGGCTCCCCGATTCATTGGAGAGAGAAATGCTAACCGAGATCGCTTTGATCTCGGAGTCTAGAACAAACTAACTGAGGTGCTCCCCCTGGACAAGGAGAAATACTGGGATGCGATAATAATCGGCGGCGGACCCGCTGGAAGCACGGTTGCTAGATACGCTGCAGAAGGTGGTTTGAGTGTCCTGGTTATTGATGCAAGAGACCCAATTGGCTCGCCTCTCCAATGCGGAGAACTAGTTCCCACAAATGAAGAGATGAGGAGGTTGTGTCCACGCGTTCCTGAAATGGACGACTTGTTCAGAACTCCGGAAGGTGCAATCTCCAAGATCTGTAAGAAAATGAGGATCGTCAAGCCAAATGGAAAAGGGATGGACTTCAATTTCGAGGGGATGGTTCTGGACAGGGTCGCGCACGATGAGGCATTAGTCGATCTCGCTCGATCTAGGGGCGCAGACTTTCTCTTGGGAAAACGCGTGAAGCGTGTCGAAGGAGATACTGTAATCCTATCAAATGGGACAACTATCAGAGGGCGGGTGATTGTAGGGGCAGGAGGTCACAATGACCCAATTAGAAAGCGGCACTGGACAGAGAAGTCACTGAACATCCCTGTCAAATTCGCACTCAAGAATGGAGAACATTCCGACGCACTAGAGTTGCACTTTGGATCCGTGGCCCCAGGAGGTTATGCATGGGTCTTCCCAAAGGGCTCGGGTTCGAATATTGGATTGGGGATCCAGAGAAGGATGTCAAGAGGTCGGAGCCTGGAAGAATATGCAAACAATTTCATCGAACGTTACGAAGGGGAGGAGTCTTTCCGAGGTGCAGGATATCTGCCGATGTCAGGCACTGTTCATACGTTTGTTAAGGGAAATTACCTGCTAGTAGGGGATTCGGCGGGGATGGTTCTTCCTTCAAATGGAGCAGGAATCACCATAGCTATGATTGGAGGCAGAATTGCAGGCCAGGTGATTTCTGAGCATGTTAAAAATGGCATGGATCTGAAAGAATATGAGAAGAGATGGGAGACTCAGATGGGCAATGTAATGCGAAACTCAAAGAGGTCTTTCGCAATAGGAAGCATGATGTTCAGGTTTCCCGATTGGATACTGAATATTGCATTCAACCCTCTAACAAAAGGAGTGATTTGGAGGGCGGTAACCTGTCGGAAATTATTCTGGCTTTTCTAAGGCACTCTAGCTGACCAGATCGTTGCCATTCCTGGGAAGATTACTCGGGCCCTTACATCTACGAACCCTACCTCCTTCAACATCGAAACATAATCTCTGGTTGTTCCAAATTCAGAGTAAGTCTTAGTGAGCCACTTCCATGGATGATCTCTCTGACCACATACCACTCTGGCATATGCGCCTACCCAAACCCTCATCCACAGAATCCCCAGAAAACCGTGAACTCGATTCATCTTGGCGGGATCTACAATGATAATCGAGGATCCTGGCTTTAGAACCCTTAGTGATTCAGAGAGGCCGGCTTTCTTATCGTACCAATCCCTGAATGAGAACAATGAGCATAGGGCGTCAAAGGAGTCATCATCGAAAGGGAGTTCTTCTGCTGTTCCTTCGACAAAAATTGCTGGGTCATCACCTCTACCTCTACGGGCAGAGTTCACTCTTTCCTCGGCCGCGGCTAGCATCTCTGGAATAGGGTCGAGGCAAACTAATTCCCTACCAATTACATCCTCTGCAAAGCTTCCTGGTCCACAACCAACCTCCAGAACTTTCCCGTCCGGAAGCATTTCCCTAACCATTCGACGCCATCTTGAGACCTGTCCCATTGTAGCAAAGCGATTTATGCGGTCATAGACGGGGATTGTGGCCAATAGGTTTCTTTGGAGTTCATCCCAATCATCGGAACCCATTCCCTGCGCGTCCATGATAGTAGTCACGAAGAATGCTATATTTGGAAGGTTCCCGAGATGGTGCATAAACGGAGTCGAAGTAGTAGAATGCGCGAGGTTATCATCATAAACTCCTCAATAGTCGCCGATACACTGTAGGTGAATAGAATGGGACGAGAAGAGGTTCTACGTGCAATAAGGCAGGCAGAAAGCGAGGCAGAGAAGACCATTGCGGATGCTGAGGCTGAAGCCTCTGAAATCATCTCCAAGGCGAGATTGAAGGCTACAGAAATCATCCAGTCCGGTAAGTCTGATTCCGAGGCTAGTTCTCAGGATTTGATTTCAGAAGCAAGAAGCGCTGCTGAGGGAGAGGCGGCTAAGGTTTCCAAAAAGGGGGATTCCGCCATCGGATCAATTCATGACAGCGGTGAAGGAAGTAGGGAAAAAGCAGTGAAGGCAGTTATGGATGCTTTCAGATCCTAAAACAAAGGGAATTCAGATGTCGCAAGTCCATACACTACAGATGGGCAGACTTGTTGCTGCTGGGAGTAAAAACAACCTTGCTAGTGCAATAGAATCTCTCGCAGGTCTTGAGGCCCTTCACATTGTGGACTATGATGACTCCGATGAGGGGTTCTCATTGGGGACACCTGGAATAAAATCTGAAGAGGTGGGTCGAGATTTGGTGAGGGCTAGAGCGGCTAAATCCGTGGTAAACGCGACTTCCCCCTCTAGGCCCCTGAAGGCAGAGGAAATCAGAAGCAAACTAGAGGGAGGTCTTCAAAGAGAGATAGAAGAGGCCCTAGATCTGAGCTCAAAAATAACCGATTTGGAGGCTGCAATAGGCTCTCTCCGGGAACAAGAGGATTCGCTCGCAGAGTTAGAACCACTCGGCGTCGATCTGGATCTATTGTCTGGATACGACTCCATAGTCGCATTCGTTGGCAGGGTTGACAACATCGCTGCCGCCAGAGAAGCCTCCTCATCAGGACTGATGATCGAATCTGGGAAACAGGATGGGATGGTGGCTATTTTCCTTAGAAATAATGATTCCAAACAAGCAGATATATTGTTGGAGTCTGCAGGCTTCCAACAAACGCCTATCCCCCCAGGCAGCGGATCGATCCCCGATCTTCTCTCTAAAATCAGGGCGGAAAAGGATAGGACAGTGGATGAAAAGACTCGTCTTGAAAGTAATCTTGACTCATGGTCGCAATCGCACGGAGAGTCTCTGGTATGCTGCTTGGAGGTCTTGGAGAGGGACCATGAGATTCTGACAGCCCCGGTGAGAGTGGCAGTTACTGGCCATGCATTCGTTATCGATGGATGGCTAGAGATGAGGAGGGCTGATGAGGTAGAAAGGGCGCTGAAAGACTCCTGTTTGCACGTCGAAATAGCCCCTTTCGAAATGGAGGCCGGGGGCGGCGGACACGGACACTCTGACCAGCATCACGCACAGCAGATGCCCCCTATTTCGTACCAAGAAAGGAGTTCATCTAGGCCGATGGAGCTACTGACTGACGCTGTAGGTAGACCCGCTTATGGGAAAATTGACCCTACGATATTCATGCTTATTTCCTATCCTTTATTCTTCGGAATGATGCTAGGAGATATGGCTTATGGACTCGCCACTATAGCTCTAGGATCATTCCTGATAATGAGATCTGGAACCAACGAAATGGTCATGCTCGGAGGAAAGTTCCTGACTTACATCGGCTTAGGAACACTGGTATTCGGTTACATATATGGCGAGTTTGCAGGCTTCGAATTCCTACCTCATATTGAGACTAAATACGCTACTGAAGCAGCGTGTAGCTACCATTGGCATGATGGTCATTGCTTCAAAGACGCCTACATGCTGGAAAAGGGAGACTTGCCCTCATGGGTGTCGTGGATGACGGCACTTTACCCGAACGGCGGAAGAATACACTACGAGACCCCGGCGCTGTTTGGTGCTTCGTTGACCTACCCATTCCACCGAGTTACCCCCGTAGACGATGGAGGTAACCTAGAGCACCTGATACTACTAACCATCTACCTGGGGGTCATCCACATCTTCATCGGCCTCGCCATTGGATTCAGAGATATTCTTCTCTACGGCAATGGTCACGGGGGTTTCGGTCTAGTGTGTGCTTTCTTCGAAAAGGGGACTTGGATGCTGTTGTTGTTGGGTGGCTTCCTCTTCGCTTACGGTTACATCGGACCTGGTGGTACTGAAATGAGGAACGCTGGCGGTGTTATCGCGGGTTCATCCGTACTCATGCTTATGTGGACATTGTACAGGTATCACGGAGTTCCATTCCCGATTAATGTCGGATTGGCACCTATTGAGGCGGTAGGAATGATGCCTTCTGTGATTTCATACGTAAGGCTGTTTGCTGTTGGGGCAGTAGGAGTCAAGATTGCTGAAACGGCAAATGTAAATCTGTTTACCAAGATAGACTTTGCAGACCCGTTGATTGCCATATTGTTGGTAATCGGATGGGTTTTAGGTCAGATTTTCGCTCTCGTACTCGGTTTGTTTAGTCCAAATATCCACGCTGCAAGGCTCCATTTCGTAGAGTGGATGAGGCAGTATTACGACTCTAGCGGTGAGGCATTCGATCCCTTCGGAAGAAAATCAAAGTTCGTGGAGGGCGATTATTAGATTCCAAGCAAACAGCTTGAAAAAAAGGAGGAAAAAAAATGAATGATAAGAAAATTATGAGAGGAATGAGCATACTGATGGTTCTGTTGGCGCTAGTAATGGTCGCCAGCGGCGTACAGGCGCAAGAAGCAGCAGATAATGCAAGTACAGAAGCAGCGTACAAGATGATCGGGGCCGGGCTTGCACTGGGCCTTGCTGGAATTGGAACTGGCCTTAGCCAGGGACCAATCGGCG
>CAXEIX010000007.1:0-17927 GCA_963996605.1 uncultured Candidatus Poseidoniales archaeon
TTCTAGCCTCTCAGCCTGAAGCTTCGTAGAGAAGTATGCCTTGTTGGGGTCGCAAACGATCGATCGGCCTGACTCCCGAACCAGAACACGAGTTCTGCAGAGCGAATCAGGGATTTCATCAGTAATTATCTCTCCTTCAAGCCTAGCGCCAATTGGAGTAAGTTTGCGAATTCGTAATTCACCCTGTACGCCTTCGTCTTTTAGAATCAGGCGAATGTGGGGGTGCGATAGGAGTTTTGCCTCTGCGATATGGTGTGTGAAAGACACTAATTCATCCTCAATCCTAACAACCATCATGTCGGAAATGAATTCATGGGAGGAGGGCCAGGCATCTCCATACTCCTCAATATCCTCCCTGTCAACGAGTGAAGAGAGATGGTTCCACCAGTCGGAGTCTATCTTGGAGTCGGGCAATCCCTCGACGAGAGTCACCTCGTAAACATCCAGGGGGGCTGGGATTTCGATTGGCGCTCCCGGATCTAATGGAATCAGCCTGTGATCCTCTTCTCGAGAGAAAACCCTCATTCCCCCGGCTAACCAATCCCTTTCTCGGAGAATCGCTAGAGAGTCCTCCACATCGCGATTTGGGACCCTTAGGTGGCGCATCACGTTGATGGGCCGGAGGCATCATCGCTTCACAATGACGGAGGCTGATGATCTGTGATTCGGAGCATTCTGATATCCCCTATCGGACGGTACCTTCGAACAAGGAGGCTGTTCAGAGCAGCGAAAGAGATGTCCCAGGTGAAGTCCAAGAGGCTGATGGTGATTGGTGACCCGTGCAGTGGGAACTACTTCCAGTTCATGTCCAGCATGTTTCCAAACTGTGAGCATGGTGACGTGACGGTGGATCTGTACGGATGCGATTCCTGCAACAGAATGGACATTAACGACATGAATGCCTGGGAGGAATACGAGGATGGCTCCTTCGTGGTAATGGAAACAGGGGTTCTCGGGTTCTCCAAGGATGTGGAAGCGGTAATACGACAGATAAAGAGGATCTCGGGAGGGGACTTCCTCTCTGCTGGAGGCAACAGAGGTTTCCTGTGGGTGAAGTATCTGTACAAGACTTACAGCAAGGATCTGATTCACTCCATGGACCCATTCGACTCGAGAAAAGACGAGTACTTCTCAGGCATCAAGTTGGGGCGAAAGGGGTCGTTTCGGCTGAAGTTCTGAACGCAATCAGATTGATGAGCGTCGGTGGATGAGGGGAGGAGGATGGCAACCAAGGATATTCCCCCCGGGCTGTGGCTGATTGGAATCGGGCCGGGCGATTTGGGGCATATGACAGAGAGAGCAAAGAGCATTGCGAAGGGATGTAGCAAGAGGTATCTCGAGGGTTATACCGCTGTTCTTCCAAAGGACCAGGAGGATCTATTGGAGGCAGAGGTGGGTACTTGGGAGAGGCTGATGAGACCGTCCGTCGAGGACCCGGGGAGCCTACTGGATGAGGCTCGGGATAAGCCGGTGGCACTGATGGTCGTGGGCGATCCGATGCAGGCGACCACTCACATCGATCTAGAGGCTAGGTGCATGGAGCAAGGCGTCAGTTTCGAAGTAGTTCCGGGTATGTCCGCGACGTCGCTGGCAGTATCGCTATCTGGGTTGCAATCTTACAAATTCGGAAGACAGGTGACCCTGCCTTACCCATATGGCCAGTATCTAGCAACCTCGCCGCTGGAGATGATTAATGCGAATCGCAATAGTGGTCTGCATACCCTGGTTCTACTCGATCTGGATCCCACCGGAATGGGCTTCGACCTGCCTACTCCGATGAGCCCTGAACAGGCGGTGTCGGTTCTCGAAAGGATGGCGAAAAGGGCTCAGGAGAGCGAGGCTAGGGAAGGGATCGATGCAGATGTAAGAGAATGGGAGGGGATTCTTCTGAGCGATATTGGCACGAGCAGTCAGCGAGTTTCTTCTGGTTCCCTGGACGAGCTCTCTGCAATAGAGGGTGGTTATGTGCACACAATTGTAATCCCCTCGAATATGAGTGACAACGAGAAGGATGCGTTCTGCAGAAGGAAAGTGTCCTAGGTGGCCCGACGAACTCAAGACTTAGCCTCGTGTCCGAAGGCTCGATAGCATGGCCAAGCCACCTGCAGAAGTCCGTTTCCCGGGTGACAAGAATCGCAGGAAGAGACTGAGGGTAAGAGGAATAAAACAGGCATCAAAGGAAATCCAGAGAAGGCTTGAGAAGAACCTGGATGCGCTGCTCGATAACCCAGAGGGTTTCCTGCCTGAGATAGTGGGAGAGTTGGGCAAGGTCTCGCTCTTCGGTTCGAAGGACCCAATGGCACTCACCCTGAGGGAGTTAGAGGGGGTCTCATCGAAGAGGAACGATGTCAGATGGCTCAAGAAGCGGATGGGGAAGAGGAGCGGGGGCGACGTCGCTCGCTCTCTAGCTGGAAGCCTAGTTGCCGCTTCTGAGGAGGACTTGAGTACCGTTTCAGTGTTCAAGAGCGATGTCTATGGGAATGCCAGTTACCTGAAGAGGGGGAGTGGCAGACCCGGGCACCTCGTTGGAATTCAGAACTTCAATCATCCCAGACTTAGGCTTCTGGTGTGGGATGACCATGCCAAGGCGGGACAATACTTCTTCTCGTGGGACGGTGGCTTCGTCTTCACCGGCTTCGAAGCGAGTCCTCCCCCGGAATGGGTGAGTTGGACTCTCGAAAATACCTCAGTGGATCTCCAAGGAGATATGTGCAAGTGGTCCGTTGGCCTTAGCGAAGAGATCGTAGACTCTTGCACTAACACTCCAGAGGGATGGCTCAAGTTAGACTTCTCGGACGGTACGACGGTTGGCCTTTCCCAGTCTGCCCTAGCTAAGACGGAAGAGCCCCTGGCTCGAAGCATAGCGGTCTCGATGATGCCGCCAAACAAGCTGGGAGAGGTCTGTGAGGCCTCTTGGATGTGGAGCCCAGAGGGCTGGCCGGATGACAGGCCTCTTCCCGAACAAGGAATGGAGAGGGTAGGGGAGGTTCTCGGCACATGGCTGAAGATGTCCTTGGAGGACAATGTCGTTTCTCGCGCATGCAGGGCAAGCATACTGAACTCAATTTCAGATGGTTTCGTCGTCGGAAACAACTGGTTCGCAGAGGAGGACAGGCCCGGATTCCTCGAGCACATGGGAGGGACCGAGGACGAGCGCAGGGCATTGTCCTGCGTACTCGACACAGTCGATGGCGGTCTGCATGTGAGGTCAGACGGGGTGGTCCTTGACCTTGAGGACCGTGTGATTAGGTTCGAGGAGTCGTCCTGCCACCCAGTACTGGTCTCGCTTTGGGATGACTATGGAATGTCCATCCTGAGTGAGATGTACAGCTTGACAGGTGAAGAGGCCGAGAAGATCCACACCCGACAGGTGAAGAGGAAGCAGGGGTTCGGTGCATTCCTACGCGAACTGAACGATTCGCTTAGCACGGCGATGAGACTCGATAGGCTGCCATGGAAGAGCGATGACCTGCCTGGTCCACTGTCATTCGCAGACCGACTAGTCAGGAAGGCTGCGGATGATGGCGTGGCTTCGACCGTTTCGATGGCCAGGAAAGGCAGGGGCTTGGAGTCGGCGATGGGTTGGGCGTGGCTGGTGGTGCATGAGAGGACAGAGTCCGATGCATGGAGGTTCGATGAGGAGAGTCGCGACAAGGGCGGCGACTGGGTGCCTGCTCTGACGGCTGTGTGGGATGCTGCCAAGGCGCTACTGCTAGAGGACGACATGGAGTCGAAAGCCGACTATCGCTCGTCTATGGAGTGGCTGGCGGAGGCCAGTGGTTCTGGGCCCCTCTGATAGGGCGAGCCATCGGATTGACTGATAGCATGAAGGTTCATTTTCCGCCGAGTGCAGCATTCAGTCATGGAAGACCCGTACGAATGGATGATGGAACCAAAGAAGTGGCTGATTCTTACGCTGGTAGCCCACACTGGGCTTGGTGTCATAGCCAATGCAAACACGCATGAAGGTGACCTAGACGAGATTCTAGCCACCCTCGGCTTCATGTCGCTGATCTCTGTTTTCCTAGCTTATGCTGCGTTCATGACCGAGGGTCGTGAGCAGGCGAGGCTGGCGGCTGTGATTTGCGGACCGGTGTTCGTCTGGTTCATCGTATGCATGGCTCTAGGGCTTGAGTTCATGTCCAGCACGTTCACCACCCAGGAGATTGCCCCGGCCCTGATGATCTGGGGCGTACCGGCTTTGGTAGGCATATTGAACTGGAATAATTGATTCCATGGCACTAGAGGTTCCTCCTGCATCCTCGCACGCCGTTCACAATGTGATGGTCGCTAACAAATCTACGAATACCAAACCCGAATTAATCGTTCGAAGGCTCCTACGAGATGCGGGTTTTCCGGGTTACCGTCTCCATTGGAGGATTGATGAGGATGGGGGCAGGTACATCTGCAGGCCGGACATATCGTTCCCTGGGAGGAAGTTGGCGATCTTCGTCCACGGCTGCTTCTGGCATAGGTGTCCGAAGTGTGACCTTGATCTTCCCAAATCGAACGTCGACTATTGGAGCCAGAAGTTCGAGAATAACGTCGAAAGGGACAGGAAAAAGGAGGCTTCTCTGCAGGAGATGGGATGGAGGGTCCATACGATTTGGGAGTGTGAGTTGGACGATGGTGCTTCCCAGGTAGTAGAGATACTGAACAATTAGGAAACAGGATTTGAAATGGGAGACGGTCCGGCTCAACACGTGAGAGCCCTAACATTCCTCAAATTTCTGCGTGAAATCAGGAAGGACGGGCCAGCAGATCTCGACTGGATTCAGAAACAGGGCTTGCTAGCTGTAAAGTTGACTCAGATATTCGCCCTTAGGCCAGATATGCTCAGTATCGAAAAGTGCATACAGCTTCAGAAGATGTACAGGAATGCCGCTACAATCCCCAGCGAGGACGTACTAGAGATACTCAAACAGAAGGCTCCTGAGTCTTTTCATGCGTCCATCTCATGGTTTGATGAGAAGCCACTAGCGGCCGCTTCGGTTGGTCAGGTTCACAGAGCCAGGTTGACGGATGGGGCGGAGGTTGTGGTCAAGGTGGTCAAGTCCGATCACAAAAAGAGGTTCAAAAAAGACGTGAGGAGGATGGTGAGGATGATGAGAGTAGCTATCGCACTCTCTCCCAAGCTGCGTAGGGTTGGCAATCCAATCGCTCTTTTGAGACACGTGGAGGACTACACAACTAGAGAGTTGGATTTGCGCAACGAAATCAGTGGCGGCAGGGAGCTGATGGAAATCAGAGATGATCTCGTGGATGATTTCCCCATGCCTCGGCTAAAGTTCCCGAAGTACTATCCCGAGCTATCAAACGAGCATGTGCTCGTTTCTGAATTCGTTGCTGGAAAGACCCTGGAAGAGCGAATATTGGACGAAGACCTGCCTTGGGAATATCTAATCGAGTTATTCAGAATCCACGGAGCATACATGTTTGGGATTGGGACTTTCCATGGCGATCTCCATCCCGGTAACTGCTTGATTGATGATGACGGAGATTACGTTTTCATAGACAATGGTGCCATTTGCCAGGCCCCGAGAGGGGTTAGCGTCCCCCTGTTTGAGTTCTTTGAGGGGCTCTCAAAAAATCAGTTGGATGAAGCATTCGAGGCTCTGCTAGGATTGGCCGAAGAGAGGCCGTCTGAGGACAGAGTAGCCCGATTCAAAACGCGCATGTCGGAGATCTATCAGGGATTTGGGGAGAAGAGCGTTGGTGAGCAGAGCCTTACCGACCTGATGATGAAGACGGTTAGGACGGCCGTCGAAGATGCTGGTGCTGACTTCGGAGAGGAGGCCTTTCCCATCATTCGATCCCTGATGTACATGGATGGGTTGGTGATCAGGACTCATCCAGAAGTCAAGTTGATTGCTGAGATGGGCCCGTCCCTAGTTGAGTTCAGGGAAGGCCTGAGCATGGAGTGAGTGTAATGGAAAACCATAGTGACGTCCTAATTGTTGGTGCGGGACCAGGTGGTCTTGCTTGTGCAATGCTCCTTGCGAAGGCAGGAGTCAAGGTTACGATCCTGGAGAAGTCGGACGGAGTAGGGGGCAGGACTAGGGTCTTCGAGAAGGATGGCTACAAGTACGACAATGGGCCTACCTTCTTCCATTACCCTGAGATCGCCGAGGAGATATTTCAGGCAATAGGCAAGGATGCCCACGAGGAGCTAGGTCTTATTCCACTAAACCCGAACTATCGACTAGTTTTCGGAGCGGGTGGGAGTCTGAATGCGACTACAGATTTGGAGGATATGGTTGCCCAGATCACAGATCTCTGCGGAGTAAAGAACGCAGACGGTTTCAGGAGGTACGTCGAGGACAATAGAACCAAGATGGAACTATCAAAAAATTGTCTGAATGCTCCTTGGAAGAGCCCTCTGGACTTGGTTAGCAAGAGGGCTCTGAGGGTAGCTAGAGTACTGAGGCCATGGAGATCAGTGGCCTCGGACCTAGCGAGGATGTTTCCTGACGAGCGGATGCAGTTGGCGATGTCTTTCCAGACGAAGTATCTGGGGATGAGTCCGTTCCATGCACCAAGCCTGTTCACCATACTAGCATATCTGGAGTACGAGCACGGAGTATTTCATGCCGAGGGGGGGCTGGGTACAATCACGAACAGGATGGGCGAGATTGCTAGAGAGATGGGTGTTGAGATTCGCCTGAACGAGCCGGTGAGCGAATTCATTTTCGAAGGTAAGACCGTAGTGGGCGCCAAGACAGAACAAGGAGAATACTCAGCAGATCGGTACGTGATGAACGTTGACTTCGCCACGGGAATGAAGGGGCTAGTTCCAGACGAGTTGCGTAGGAAGTGGTCGGACAAGAAGCTAGACCAGAAATCATACTCGTGCTCGACCTACATGCTTTACCTAGGGATCGACAAGCTGTACGATACCCCTCATCATCAGATTTACGCTGCCAAGGACTACCAGAAGAACCTGAGAGAGGTCACCCAGAACAAGGTCACTTGGGACGACCCCTCTGTTTACGTCCAGAACGCATGCGTGACAGATAGCACAATGGCACCTGAGGGGCATTCCACTATCTACGTCCTAGTCCCTGTTAGCAACAGCCACGATGGTATCGACTGGGAGGAAATCAAGCATGATTACATGGATGTAATTCTGAGACAGATGGAGAATCTGGGATTCACGGACCTGAAGAGGCACATCGTCTCCCAGACGATAGTCACGCCAGACGACTGGGCATCACGGGACATATACAAGGGAGCCGTTTTCAATCTGGCTCATGGCCTTGATCAGATGCTCTGGAGAAGGCCCCAGAACAAGTTCGAGGAGTTGGAGAAACTGTATCTCGTTGGTGGTGGGACTCATCCCGGAAGCGGTCTTCCGACCATCTTGGAAAGCGGGAGGATCTCCGCCAAGATGATTTGTGCCGACTTGGGGATAGATCCGGACTGGAACGGCGAAGATCCGTGGTTCGAGGACATCAGAAGGCCAAAACTAAATTTGACTACGAATTAAGGTGGAAATATGGATTTGTACGACCTGGCTTTCTTCCTATCGACGATGTGGGTTGGCCCCTTCTGGTTTGCAATGCTATTCTACCCTGATCACGAGAAGACCCACAGCGCTCTGAGTGGCCCGTGGTTCTTCTTGGGCCCAATCATCATCTGGTGGGTGCTGATGGCATCGAACCCGCAGGCTCTGATCGACTTCGGCATGGACTCCATGGACCCAAGCAGTATGCTTGCCGGTCTCGCAGACTTGCTGGCAACGAGGGGCGGGGCTGCAGCAGCATGGGCCCACTTCGTAGCAGGTGACATTGTTGTTACTAGGTGGATGTGGAAGAGATGCTTGGAAAGGGAGACCGAACGATGGGTTTCTGCGGTGTCAGTTTTCTTCGGCGTCATGCTGATGCCGGTCGGAGTAGCGGTCCACTTGGCCCTTGTTCGTGAAAATGCGGACTGATCTGATGGAGGGGTGGCTAGAGAATCTAGTGGCCGTCCCATATGGTATCTGGATAGCCTGGGTGGGGGTGCAACACTTCCGAGATCCCGCGTGGTTCGAGCCGATAGTTCCAGGAATACTCGGGAATGCTAGGTTCTGGGTACTTGCCAGCGGGGCGTTCGAAATTTTACTCGGCCTCGGCGTCGCTTTGCCATGGTTCAGAAGGGAGGCTGCCTTCGGGATCACCCTGATGCTTCTTGTTCTGTACTGGGCAAACCTGAACATGTGGATTAACGATATCCCCCTGAGCGGGAAAACGTACGAGTCTCACTGGCACGCACTGAGAGGAGTGGGTCAGGTGGCTCTGATTCTCATCTCGCTCTGGTTGGGTGGTTGGGAGAGCAGCCAGAGAATGGTGGAGTGGTTTCGAGTGAGGGGCTAGGTTATGGAATGGAAGAATGCTATAGCGATCAAGAAGATGAAGCCCGGGAAGACCAAGATGGTCAATTTTGGACTGAAGTCGGTTATGGTGGCCCGCGTTGGAGACGACTTCTTCGCCACGGAGGGGCTTTGCAGACACATGCGATGGCCTCTAGCCTGGGGTGGGAAGATTTCTGACGGCTGTGTTCGATGCCCCCTCCACCAGACTACGCATAACCTGAATGACGGCAGTCTGGTCGAATGGGCGCCATTCCCGCTTTTCCCGCCATATGGCAGGTTAGTTGGAAAGATGTCCAAGAAGAAGGACCTGCCAGTTTACGAAACTAGGGTTGTGGGCGAGTACCTTCAGGTCAGGATTTGATTGATCCTCTCCACTTCTTCGACCCTGCCAGTCTGGAGGTCGTATGCTGATATCCTGGGTCTATGGATCGGGTCCTTGAGCACAATCCCAGTATCAAGAAGGACTGCCGAGGGACGGTCGTCTTCCAACAGGACTGGGTGCCTCCAAATCCCCTCTTCGGGTGGATCCACATCGAAGTTTGAGAGCATCTGCACAGGGGTGTGTCCTGCGATAATCTGCCTTTTTGGGTCCAAGGGGACAGTGGCCAGGAATACCTCTCTGGATTTTAGTCTGTCTTCGTCCGTTTGCTCGTCGAGGGGTGTGTCTGCCTTGTATCCCGAATGGGATATCCGGAACCTGTCCAGTATGACTTCCGTCGGAAGGTTGTCGGTATAATCCAGCCAGAGCCTTGCGTTCTCCCACTTCTCCTGTTCCATGCTTCCCATGGAGTCAAGAGTGGCCCTGCCTCCAACTCTTTCGATCCAGAAAGCCTCACGGTGGGGATTCTCTCCAAGGGCGATGGACATCAGAAGCTCATGATTGCCCTTGATTGAGAAGATGCGATCGCTCTCTCTGACGATGGTGAGGACCCCGTGGCTATCCGGACCCCTATCTATCAAATCGCCGACACAAATCGCCATGTCTAGCCCCGTCAGATCTAGTTTGTTCAGAAGGATCTCAAACTCTTCCCTGTAACCATGGACATCACCTACCGCCCATACCGAGGACCCAGCGTCCAGTGCCTCTTGGAGAGCCTTCTCTAGGACTGAATCCCTGTGCATGGAGTTATCCTACTCCTCTTCGTTCGATCCGCTCGGAGACATTGGTACCAGCATTGCAGCGATTAGTAGAACTGGGATGAGGATGAATATGGCTCCGATGAAGTCTCCCGGGGAGGCTCCTGGCTTGGGAATTGAAGGCTCTACCAGCATTCCTACGATGAACATCGATGCCATCATCGCAGCTATTCGCATATTGCTCGTAGTGAATAGCCCGGTTCCGCTTCGTACCTGAGTCAACGTGAGAATGATTAGTGCTACTATCAAAAACATCAGCGAGAGTATTGTGAATGGGTTTCCTCCCTGTGGGCCTCTTCCCTCCTCAAGAGAGGCCTCCATTGAAATCAGGACGTACAGAGAGATTGCTAGAATCGCTACTGCTAGGAAGGCAATCATCGTCATTCTTACATCGCTAGTTTTTCCCTGAGACATCAGCTTCCCTCCTCGGCTAGTTCTACTCTCTTACCCATTCCGTCCCTAATCCTCCTAATGTGGCCTTCTGCCTCCATCCGTGACAGGAGCCTGCTTGCCTTGGAATCGGTGAACCCGGTCTCTCTGACTAGTTCGGCCTGCCACATCGAACCATTGCTTGACGATAGTATGCCGACCACCTTTTGCTGGTCTGCCGAAAGCATCCTAGGTGTGCTCTGGGCATCCCTACTTTCAGTAGTCGGTTGTCTGCGTGGGTCGTTCAGCCACATCAGCGATACTCCAATGATTACGCCGACACTGGTGAGGAAGAGCGAGTAAATCACGTAGGAAGCGAAGTATCCGGATGTTCCGGATTCGAAGGTGAACGGAACCGCGATTAGAAGGATCAGCATGAACCCGCCCAGTGCCAGAGTGATCCTAGCAACTCTGTCCATCGCGGGTTCCTGGCCCTCTCCAGACGCCCGATCCATGTGTCGCCCACTACTGGTGTAGATGTGAAGGTTGGGCGGCTCGGTGGACCTAACACACCGAGCCGCTGTTTTTACGGTGATTACTCTGAATGACAGTACTGCCTATCCTCGTACCATGTTCCACCGCTAGCCTCGCACTCCTCTTGGTTATCGGGGGACTCCTCTTGGTTATCGGGGGACTCCTCTTCGTCACCCCTGTCTTCATCCGATGAGTCGTCATCTCTTTCTCGCTCCTCATCCAGTTCGCTCCACTCGCAGTAGAATACGCCTTCGCCACGGTCTGTGGCCTCTGTCCAGACGCCCATCCTAGACTCGCACATCTCTTGGGTGATTTCCATTGGAGGGGGTGCGTCGTGCTTTTCACGATCCTCGCACCTGTCAACCATCTTGCAGAATGCGTTACCCATTCTTCCTCGGAATCCCTTCCTCATGTCATGGTCTCTGTCGCATCTACTTTCGTCTGCGCAATCCCTGTGGTGCTCTGCTCGAGAGATCATGTGCCTTAGAGCAGTCCGTATTGTCTCTGAGTCGGCTGAGCAATCCTCGCTATCGATGCAGAAGACGATTGCCTCCTGTGCGGCAATGAGCTGAGTGGCCTTCTCCTCTGCGAACTCCATCCTCTCTGTCTCTTCCCAGTCCTTCCTCTCGTCCCAGTCCTTGTATTTCTCATCGCCACAGTCGTAGTGGTAGACTCCATTTTCTTCCCTTATGCAGATCTGATCGTCATCGGTCTTGTTGGCCTTGACAGCATCGTCCATAGAGTCTGTTCCGTCTACCTTGGCCTGCATCCCGTCAACGGCCCATGTTAGCTTCTCGATCATCTCGGATAGCGAGTCGGCGTCTGCCGTGCAGTTCGTGCTGTCTAGGCAGAACAGGAAGGCTGCGATTAGGTTGGAGTCGATATCGATCCTCTGCTCAAGATGCTCGGTCCTGTCCTCCATCCTGTCGTTCATCCGACTCTTCATTGCCTTCCTGATGTGCTTACCCAGTGGCTTGCCGTCGGTTTCCTCGGCCTCCCATGTGTCCTCTCCGGTCACATCGTCGACGGCTCCCTCGAAGGGGTCCGCCTCAGCGTACACCGGTGCAGCGTAGTCCTCTAGGGTCGCTGCCACGGATGCGCCGGCTAGCAGTGACACCACTGCGAGTGCGACGATGCCCATCGTGACTTTCTGCCTGTTCTGTCCTGTCCTCTTGCTCTTTCCTGGCTCCATTTCCTATTCACCTTAGAGTGCCAGTAGATGCAAAACCATATCATAATCTGGCTCAAATGCTCGGTATTCCTCGCAAAAAGCTGCAAAAGGTGTCTAATGGGTTTCTGACTATTCCATCGTGTTAGTGGGTACTGGGCCATACGCGTTGTCGTGGGCCTGTCCGTCCTCGACCATCCAGACAATCCAAAGAATAAATCCGATGCATGGGATAATCAAGATGAGGAGCATCCAGCCACTCTTCCCAGTATCGTGCATTCTCCTGACCGAGACGGCGATGGTGGGGATAATCAGTGCAAAAATACCAACTAGGGCAATCAGGGTGGGCAAGAGTGCGAGTTCTCCGGCGTCAATAAGGATAATCCCACCAACCAATGCAAAGATCTGTAAGACGGTGGCTATGACGAAATATCCCAAGTATGCCCACCAGTATTCTGACCTTGATGCCCTTCCAGAGAAGGTTGCGTACTTATTCCTGAACACTGTAGTTAGTGCGTCCATGAAACCCATCATCTGCTGTGGTCTTGGGCTGAATGCTGGTGCTCCGAATTGTTGTGCCTGTGGCTGTCCCTCTTGTTCCATGTCAAACCTTGAGTCACAGTGTGCATAAGTGTTGTTACGTCAATTCTCTGAAAGACACAATTCAATCTTGGAGAGGGTCTCGTCAACGTCCTCTTCGTTCAGAACCATCGGGGGCTTGATCTTGATCACGTTGTGGAATGGCCCGTCCGTGCTCAGAAGAACGCCCCTCTCCCTCATTGAATCGACGATCGCTGATGCCTCCTTCCGTGCGGGTTCGAGAGTAGCTCGGTCTCTGACCATCTCAATCCCTAGAAAGAGGCCTCTTCCTCGTATATCTCCAATAAGTTCATGCGACTCCCCGAGGGACTCCAGCCCGTATCTGAATCGGTCCCCTAGCTCGCTCGCCCTTTCCATTAGCCGGCCTCCCTCGATGACGTCCATGACGGCCATGCCAATCGCACATGAGACCGGGTTCCCTCCGAACGTGCTGAAGAACTCCATATCGCCGAATGAAGAGGCTATCTCGGGAGTGGTGAAGACCGCTGCCATCGGGTGACCATTACCGATTGGCTTCCCCATTACCACGATGTCGGGGGTGACGCCACTCTCCTCGAAGGCCCACATGTGAGAGCCGACTCTTCCGAAACCGACTTGCACCTCGTCGGCGATCAGCAGCCCGCCAACTGTCCTGACAGCGGAGGCAGCTTCCTGGAGGTAACCGTCTGGGAGGAGGACCTGCCCTGCGCACGAAAGCATCGACTCGATCAAGAGTCCTGCTACCGGACCGGCTTGTGAGATGCCCGCCCTGACTTCATCGTTGAATTCCGAATCGGGTCTGCGGTAGGAGTCAGGGATGGGCAGGACATGGACCCATGGCTCTGGCTCGCCCTTTCCCCCGGGACCTCTGAACTTGTAGGGGCTCAAGTCGATCAGCATCCCAGTGTGCCCGTGGTATGCCCCCTCGATTACGGCCATGTCGTGGTTCCCGGTATGGGCCCTCGCGAGGCGAACTGCAAGCTCGTTGGCCTCTGAGCCAGAGTTTACCATGAAGCCGATGCTGAGAGCGTCGGGGAGCGTGCTCGCGAGCCTCGAAAGGTACTCCGTCAGGCCAGGGTACACGTAGCGGCTGTTTGTGTTCAGCACGGCCATCTGCCTCTGGCCAGCCTCGACCACGTGAGGATTGCAGTGACCGACATGAGAGACGTTGTTCACCAGGTCGAGGTACCTAGTGCCATCCGATGCGTGGAGGTACTGCATCTCGCCCCTCACTATGTGCAGCGGCGTACCGTGTGCAATGGACAGGGCTTGGCTAATATGCCTGTTTCTTGCTTCCAGGAGTGCTTCTAGATTTTGCATCGAACGCTCCCTCTGCGATTTCCTACAAGCACGGACCGTCCATAATGGATGGGTCAGTGATTACCGGATTCAGGAAAACTGCTTCCGGTCTCCTAATCGTTATGAACGGATATGCCGGGGGATGTTCGTGCCGGGAACCTTCGACCGAGCAAGAGGGCGGGCTCTGACCCGCGAGGTGCCTCCCAATTACGCAGATGCGGTTTCCAACTACTTCACGACTAGAGCCCCTGATTATGAGGCCGCCAAGGGAGCCCAAGAGGCGTATTTCGCAGCCCTCAGGGCCCATGGATCAGAGGTCGTCGTCCTACCTCCTCTGGAGGGTTTCCCAGACTGCAGCTTCACAGAAGACACGGCTGTGATTCTCGATGACTGTGCGGTGATCCCCAATCTCGGTCATCCCAGCAGGGAGGGGGAGCAAGACTCCATCGCCGAGTTCCTCGCAGATGATTTCGAGATTCACAGAATGCCTGCCGGCGCGACTCTGGATGGTGGTGACGTCGTCTTCTACGATGACCGGTTCCTAGTAGGTATCTCGACCAGGACGAACCGGGAGGGGGCCGATTTCCTGTCTGAGCACGCTAGGAAAGTTGGCATGGAAGTACAGCTGTTCGACGTACCGGAGAGCACGCTTCACCTGACCACAGTTTGCTCTAGCCCGAGGACTGGGACGATGGTGGCAGCAGAAGGGCATCTGACAGAAAAGGAGTTGGGGTTCGCGGAGGAGGTGATTTGGCTCCCTAAGGAAGAGAGCTATGCAGCAAACACCATTGCGTACGGAGATCGTATCATCATGGCTGATGGTTACAAGAAGTCAAGGCAGTTGATGATGGATGCTGGCTTCTCGATAACGACTATCGAAATGACCGAGTTCAGGGAGGTCGATGCGAGTCTGACCTGCCTCTCGGTCTTCATCGGATAGTTTAGTTAGGAACTAGGGGCCCCGGAAATCGTGCAAACCGCAGCGAAGGTGACTCTTGGGATTGGAGGTGTGATGCTTGTTATCGGAATATTGCTCACAGCCTTAGGTGCTCGATGGGTAGGTTCGGCCGCGGATTTTTCTGTTGAAGACGAAAAGGTCTGGTCTGGTAGCTCAGGGGTCTACGTTCACACAGACTCATCGGACTGGGGGCTGCTGATCTTCGTTAGCGATGAAGTTAGGTGCGACGAATTCGATCTGAATGTAAGTGTTGTAGATTCCGATGCTGATGGGAAGGTGTGGTACGAACATGACTCGTGTATTGAGGATGGGAAGTTGCCCTCTGGTCATGCTGATGACGCTGAAGGATGGCTCCACATGGGAACGGTTCGCGGCCTCGAGGATGGTGCCTCTTACGAATTCACGTCAAGGGAGGAAGTGACTGCGGTTCCGGAGAGCGCTGTAATCGAGTTAATCGAGGGCATCGTGGGTGGATTCTTGGGGGCCTCACTCGGAGGATCGTGTGCATGCTGCGGTGTCTTGTTCCTTCTTCTCGGTTTGGTACTCGCTCTGACCATGAAAGATGAGATCCCCACTACTTACCAGGTGGATGCTGAAGGCCGTGTGATACAGATCCAAGGCGGCCATGTTGCACCCAATCCCGTTTCCATCAACCCTGGAACCGAGTCCTCTACAGGTGGGTCTTCGGCAGCGACTGAAGATTGGTACAAGCAGACCGAGAAATGATTCGGTTCGTGTCTGTTTCTGATACCCCTCACCGAATCCATTAACAATGACTCTCAGAGTCATTGCGCTATGGCTGAGCGGAACGCTAAGACTCACTCACGGTACGAGTGGCCGGGCTCGGCGATTATCCTATCCGTCCTGTTCATGGTTCAGGCATTCGCGCCGGTTGCGGTTTCCGATGCCGGGTTCGATGAAATGACGATCTGTCAAGATTCCCCCTCGACCCTAGGTGGCATTTGTGACGATAGGACCGATGGCAATGACGGAACGACTGATGTCACCGACTGGGTCGAAGGCATGTTCCACTTCAACATGACAAGTCCCACTGAGATTCAGTTCCAGGCATCATGGGCGATCAGGGAGTGGGACAAGTCGGGAATGGGCCTTTTCAACTCGGTCTCCATGGCCAATGCCCTTCAGTCTGACAACATAATGGCGAACGATGGCCTGCCTGCGGATGTGCTGAGATCTGCCTTCGACGAGAACACCGACCCTAGTGACGCGAGTTCTCCTACCATTCAGGAGTCGCTCCTGTCAGAGATAGACGGTTCGATCTCGAGTTTCTTGTCGAACTGGGGTGGTTCTTCGACTCCAGACACCACTTGGTCGGACAGGATCTTCATCCCCGATGACTCGGGGTCGATGTCTGGAGTGGACTGTGAGCTAGACCCCTTGCTTGATAGCGATGGGAACGCATTCGAACCGCCGATTTGCATCTCGACCAACGTCAACATCACGCTCCCTATTTCCAGCACCTACGGGCTCAACGGGGTGAGTGCATCGAATCTCGATACGGCACTGGAGGGCCTGCTGGTGATGGGTTCTCAGATCACAACTAATTTCGATGTGAGGGTTAATCCGGGTCACAAGGGGACTTATTCAATCCAACCGCCGACTTACGCCACCGTCGTAGATGCAGGTGGTTGGGTCGGAGAGGAGATTGATGAGGTCGCAGATGATGGTTCGACCTACAAATCCGGATTTTGGAGCGTGGATAACCGCGTAAATCCCAGTGGGGTTCTACAAGCCGATTTGGACATGAAGATGGGATACAGGGATACCGATGGAACGGATGTGGTAGAGGCAAGCCCGTTGGACAAGAGCCTGGATCTCAGAGTGTCAGTGGATCTTTCTGATGAGAGCAACTCGTTCATCGAGGTCGTCGTAGGAATTTACCAAATCCAGTCCAGCTCACTGAATAGTTGGGGCGTCCCCCCGCTGATGCCAGCCAATAAGGCCACTATCCCCGTGATCACTTCAGATGGGATCCGCATGGCATATCACACGGGTCTGATGGATCTGGAGGACTTGTCAAGCAATATCCCGGTCTCGGGTATCGGGCAGGCCCTTGCTAGCTCCAAGGAGGGTTTGAACGTAGCAATGGGAGACTTCACCTGGACTTCGGTGACGCAGGCTCCGTTAGATCCTGGTGGGCTAAACCACACCCATGGATTCGGCTGCTCTAGAGGGGTGCATTACTGCATGGAAGGGACTGTGGCCATGGATGATAGTTACCCGGTATACATGCGTTCAGTCAGTCACACCTTCCCACTAAGCCTCGCAGATCTCCTTGGTGGCAATCTAGGGGACTCAGGTTTCATGAACTCAGTTTCTGGGGATGACCTAGGCAAGCTTCTGAACTCCGGTTTGCAGTTCTCAACTGTGCTCAGTGACGATGCGATGGAATCTTTCGTCGGAGACCTCCTGCCCAATGGCGTTAGTGCGGACCTGACGATGACGATTGTACTCCCCACATGGGCTACTACGATGTCGGGGGGGGATTCCATCGTCCTGACATACAGGTCGTCTGGGAACCATGACGGGAGCATGGGCATAACAGGATCCGAGTCCTTCTCGTGGGACCATGCAATTTGCAAAAATACGGCGAACGAGGTTTGCTTTGACAACACTCCTGATGTGGTTTGCCCCTCGACTTCGAAGAGTTGCGGCTATATCGAAGTAGATCTGGATCTCGCAGATGTATCCTTTGCAAGCCTCCCGGTTACCAAAGGTGTTTCAGTGGAGTTCGCTCTATCCGTTGATCTCACCATCCACAGAATCGCTGTCCCGGACTCTCTGTTCGATTCTCTGAACTCAGGATCTACCAACTTGAATCTTGATGTGCTGCCATCCGATCTCTTGCGGGCCTTGCTCGAAATCGGGTCAAGGGGCGACCCTCTAGAACTGGAGTTCGCCCTTTGCGACAACGGAAAGAGTTACTGCGAGCAAAGAATGCCCTTTTCCTCTCACAACTCCACAGGTCTCCCGGCCTACGCAAATAGTCTTGAGAGGGACATCGAGTATCTGATCAGGGATGCTTCGAAGGAGTTGATGGATGAAGAGGGCAACGGAGTCGGGAATGTGGACATGTCTGGTCTGTCGGTCGACATCCAATTCCCCTACAGTATGCTCACTGACAATGATGATTCTATCGATGATGAGAAGGGGATCGTTCTCAGTGTGGATATTCCGAATGTCAAGATTACGGCTGGGATGGACAACTCCTGGTTGGAGATGATCGACATCCTAAGGGGGGGTGAAGGTGATTTGGAGCTGGGGATCATAGCAACAGAACCCGAGAGTGCCCTCGTTGCCCCCTTCCTCTCTCCCATGGTTTCAGCGATGAGTGGTCTTACGGATGCCCTCTCTAATAGCATGGTTAGTGCAGAGGGGGTCAGGACCCCGGATGCTATCTCTGTCGATGTCCCGACATCTAAGCTATCGAATATAGGATCCAGCGAGTTGGGGCTCAGTTTGTACGGGTTTGTCACAGTGACGATGCCACTTGGCGTAGAGTTGGAGGA